>JAVEDA010000005.1 GCA_030841195.1 Actinomycetota bacterium
GGCGCGCCGTCTCATGATCCGCAACTGCTGCGGCGGTCCTGCCCCGATCATGAGGCGGCGCGCCGAGCAAGCCCGGCGCGCCGCCTCAAGATCGGAAACTGCTGGGGTACGCCGGTCAGGCGGCCCGGCGACCACCGGCGGGACGGCGGCCGTTGCGACGGTGGCGGTGCGGGCCATCGCTGCCGCGCCCACCGGCGTACGACGAGGAGCCGTTGCCGGGCGAGCGGGGTGAGCGCTCCGGCCGGGCGGGAGCCGTGACCACGACCGGCTCGCCGGACTCGGCGAGCTGGCGCACCGACTCACTGCCGGGGGAGCCGTCGACGGGGGTGACGTCGACGCCGGCCCGGCCGAACAGGTGCTTGGCCGCGCGCAGCTGGTCGTGCGCGAGCACCGAGACGACGACACCCGAGGCGCCGGCGCGCGCGGTGCGGCCGGAGCGGTGCAGGTAGTCCTTGTGGTCGTTCGGCGGGTCCGCGTGCACGACCAGGTCGACGTCGGCGATGTGGATGCCGCGGGCCGCCACGTCGGTGGCCACCAGCACCCGCGACTCGCCACGGGAGAAGGCGTCCAGCGCGCGCTGGCGCTGGCCCTGGTTGCGGTTGCCATGGATGGCCTGGGCGGCGACACCCAGCCGGTCGAGCTGCTTGACCAGCCGGTCGGCACCGTGCTTGGTGCGCACGAACAGCAGGGTCCGCGCCGGGCGGGTCAGGATCTCGGCGAGCACGTCGACCTTCTGCTCGTTGCGGACCACCAGAGCGCGGTGCTCCATCGTGGTGACGTGCGACTCGGCCGGGTCTACGGCGCGGGCGACCGGGTCGGTGAGGTACTGGCGGACCAGCTTGCCGACGGCGCCGTCGAGGGTGGCCGAGAACAGCAGTCGCTGCGAGCCGGCCGGCGTCATGTCGAGGATCCGGCTGACGTCGGGCAGGAAGCCCATGTCGGCCATGTGGTCGGCCTCGTCGAGCACGGTGACCTCGATCTTCGACAGGTCGCAGGACCGTCGCTCGATCAGGTCGAGCAGCCGGCCCGGGGTGGCGACGACGAGGTCGACGCCGCGCTCGAGGGTGGCGATCTGGCGGCCGAGCGGTGCGCCGCCGAAGATGGCCACGGTCTTCACGCCGATGGCGTGACCGAGCGGCTCGAGCGCGTCGCGCACCTGCACCGCGAGCTCGCGGGTCGGCACCAGCACCAGGCCGCGCGGGGTCTTCGAGGCCGACTTCCGGCCGGCCAGGCGGGTCAGCATCGGCAGGCCGAACGCGAGGGTCTTGCCGGAGCCGGTCTGTGCGCGGCCGAGGACGTCACGGCCGGACAGGCAGTCGGCCAGCGTCGCGGCCTGGATCGGGAACGCGGTGCGGATGTCGCGTCGCTCGAGCGCGGTGACGAGCTCCTGGGACAGGCCGAGCTTGCCGAACGAGGTCTCGGTCGGCCCTGACTTCTCGGCGGTTTCGGCCGCGGCCTTCTCGAACCAGGCGGTCAGCTCACGGTCGGCGGCCTGCTCGGCCGAGCGGGCCGCGACCTTGCCGGACGGCTTGCTGCCGCCGCTGCGGCGCGGGCCGGTCGAGCGGTTGGGGCGGGGACCCGACGAGCGGGTGGTGGACGTGCGGCCGGACGGCCGACGGCCAGAGGCGTACGAGGACAAGGAGGTGCTCCGATGCGGTGTTGAGGCCGCACCTCGAGGGCTGCACCGCCAGCGGCTGCTGTCGGGAGCACGTCTCGAAAAACGACCACGCGGGCAACTCGCCCGCGGGAGTGGTGACCAGGTGTCACCGAAGTACAGCGCTCAGCCTACCAGCGACGGGCTCGCGACCCGACCGATCCGGGTGTGTGACGGGTCACCTGCCTCGCGGTCAGCGGCGCGGCGCCAGGCCCCAACGGGCCTTCAACGCCAGGATCCGCCGGGCCGAGGCGTCGGCCTGGTCGCGCGGGATCGTGCCGTCGGCCAGCGCCCGGCGGACCGCGGCGGCGGCCCGCAACGGCTGCGCGTCGCAGGCCATCGCCCAGTCGGCCCCGGCCCGCAGCGCCCGGACCGTGGCACGGACCGGGCTGATGCCCAGCGACGAGCTGGCCGCGGCCATGGCCAGCGAGTCGGTCAGCAGCACGGTGTCCGGCCCGGCCGACCGGCGCAGGTAGTGCAGCGCCCGCCTCGACAGGCTGGTCGGCACGCCGTCGACCGTGAGGCCGCGCGACAGCAGGTGCCCGACCATCACGACCGGCGCGCCGTCGGCCAGCTCGCGGTCGAAGGGCAGCAGGTCGCGCCCCTCCAGCTCGGCCAGCGGAGCTACCCGGGCCGGCCCGGTGTGCGAGTTGCTCGCCGAGCCGTGACCCGGCCAGTGCTTGAGCACGGTCACCACGCCGGCGTCGCGCATGCCGAGCCGCCAGGCCCGCACCCGGGCCGTCACGGCGTCGGGGTCGCCCGAGAACGCCCGGCCCAGCGAGTCGATGTAGGCACCGGGCACGGCCAGGTCGGCCACCGGCGCGAGATCCATCCGGACGCCCAGTCGACGCATCCGTAGCGCATAGTCGTGGGCCGTACGCCGGACCCGGGCCGGCCGCCAGCCACCCATCGTGCGCGCCGACGGCAGCCGGTAGATCACCTCGCGCAGCCGCTGCACCGTGCCGCCCTCCTCATCGCTGGCCACGAACGGCAGCACGGCGGTGCGGGCGGACCGGCGCACCGCGGCCAGCAGCGCCCGCAGGTGCCGGGGCGGGTGCGAGCCGAGCAGCGTGATGCCGCCGATGCCCGCGGCCGCCTGCCGGCGTGCGGCGCCACCGTCACCCAGGTCATCGAGGTCGACGCAGGAGAACACCAGCTGGGCGGCCAGCCGGCGGACGGTCCAGGACGCGGGGTCGGCACCGGCGTACCCGGTGACGGTGGTCGTGGCCGCGGGTGCCGCTGTCGCGGTGCTGGTCGTGTCCGGCCGGACGGTCGCCACCTCGACCACGCGCTCGGCCGGGCCGGGCGTAGCGGCCACCATGGCGAGCCCGACAGCGGCGGCGACGACGGCGAGCAGAGGACGGGACGGCACGGGAGACCACCGTAGCCGGGCCGTGTCACGGGACGGACGAGGTCTGGTGGGAGGATCGGCGGGTGGACGAGCGACGACCCCGACGCCCGGCCCTGCTGGGGAAGGTGGCCCTCGAGACGTTCGGCGGCGCACCGGACCCGGCGGCGCTGGCCGAGGCCGCGCACGCCACGGCCAGCCTGCTGGTGGAGTCGGGCCGGGCCACGTCCGACGAGGCGGCAAAGGCGCGGCTGGTCGCGCTGGTCGACGAGGTCGGGCTGGACACCATCGCCGACCTGTGGGCCCAGCGCCCGCCGCGGTCGTTGCCGGGCGCGCTCTGGCGGCTGTACGTGCTGCGCGAGTGGGTCCAGCGGGACGCCGTCGCGGCTGCCCTCGACTTCGCCACCGGCCGGGCTGCCGCCCCGGTCCCGCACGTGATAGCCGGGGTCGCCGAGCCGCCGACTCCCGAGGGCCTGCGGGCGCTGCTGGATGCCGTGCTGCACGGCGTCTTCTCCGGCGACCTGGCGGTGGCCCTGGAACGGGCCGGCGCCTTCTGCCGGGTCGTGGTCGCCGGCCGGGTGACCCGGGCCGACGACGTCGAGCCGGCCGATCCCGAGGCGGCCAACGCGCTGACCAGGTCTTCCTCGTCGTTGCTGCAGACCGCCGAGGACCTCGAGGCGGCGGCGGTGCTCTGGCGGGGCCAGAACCTCGTCTGACCGAGGCCCGGCCCACTACAATGGTCAGCGGCCCT
Source organism: Actinomycetota bacterium (assembly GCA_030841195.1). Taxonomy (GTDB): domain Bacteria; phylum Actinomycetota; class Actinomycetes; order JACCUZ01; family JACCUZ01; genus JAVEDA01. Next base: position 3,754 of record JAVEDA010000005.1, read on the forward strand.
CCGGGGCCACCAGGGCGCCGGGCCGCGGCAGCCCCGGGTCCCAATTGAAGCCGCTTCGAGCGGCCCCGCGCCGTGAGGCGCTCCCGGCCCGGCGTTCTGGCACCAGTCCGGACTGCTCCTCCTGACAGCCGTGACGGACCGGCCCGCCTCAGGCCTCCGGCTGGTCGCCACCCTTGGACCGGTCGGCGAGGAAGCGCTCCAGCTCGGCACCCAGCTCGTCGGCGGTCGGGAAGCCGCGTCGGCCCGCCAGCAGGACGGCGCCGCCGGACTCCTCACCCCGGGTCGCGAGGTATGCGTCGTACTGCTGCTCCAGCGCCGTCACCACCCCTGCCACGTCCGGCGAGGCGGCCACCTGCTCGTCCAGCTCGGACCGGGTCCGCTCGGCGGCCGTGTGCAGGGCGGTGGTCGGCAGCACCAGGTCGGTGGCTGCAGCAACGTTGTCGATCAGGGCGGCGGCAGCCGCGGGGTACTCGGCCTGGGCGAGGTAGTGCGGCACGTGCACCGCGAAGCCCATCGCGTCCCGGCCGGCCTGCCCGAGCCGCAGCTCCAGCAGGTTGATGACGCTGCCCGGCACCTGCACGGTGCCGATCCACGGCTCCCGCCCGGCGATCAGCTCGGGCCGGCTGCCGTGCGCGGTGACCGAGGTCGGCCGGGTGTGCGGGACACCCATCGGGATGCCGTGCACGCCGATCGTCACCCGGACCCCCAGCTCCTCGACCAGCCCGGTGACCGCCGCGATGAAGCGCTCCCACTGGACGTCCGGCTCGGCGCCCTCCAGCAGCAGGAAGCTGTGGCCGGCGGCGTCGGTCATCTCGTGCAGCACCAGCGCCGGGTCGTCGTAGGACACCCAGTGGTCCGCCTCGAAGATCATCGGCGGCCGGCGCGAGCGGTAGTCGAGCAGCTGGTCGACGTCGAAGGTGGCAAGCGCCCGGTGCTCCAGGGTCTCCAGCAGGTGGTCCCGGGCGAGCTGGCCGGCCTGGCCGGCATCGACGAAACCGGTCAGGGCGTGCAGCAGCACCGGGCCGGCAGGATCGGTGCCCACGTGGGCGCCGTGGCGGACGTAGAGGTCATGGGGGTCGAGCACCCGTCCATCCTCGCACCGGGTTCCCCGGCCCGCCGCGGCGTCCGCCCTGAGCGGACCAGGGGCAGCGAAAAGCCCCTCGAACTCATGCTTCGAGGGGCCTTGCTCCCAGTTGTAGGCCATCGTTCCCCGGCGACCGGGTTGCGACACGCCGGTGCGCCCCGG
>JAVEDA010000057.1 GCA_030841195.1 Actinomycetota bacterium
GAGGTGCGCGGGCGGTGGTCGGAGTCCAGCGAGTCCATGGGCGGCATCGGCTCGGTGGGGGTCATCGGGCTCACCTCAGGGACGTCAGACGGGCCGGTGGACAGTCTCTTCCTGGGCATCATGCTCGGCGAACCTGTGACCAACCTGTGAACCGGCGGGCCCGGTGTGCTGGGGAAGCTCCACCAGGAACCGGCTGCCCTCGCCCGCCGCGGACTGGACGCCGACCCGGCCGCCGTGCGCGGCCACCAGGGCCGCCACGATGGAGAGGCCGAGCCCGCTGCCGCCTGCGGCCCGGGTCCGGGACGGGTCGGCCCGGTAGAACCGTTCGAACACCTGGGCGCGGTCCTCCTCGGACAGGCCGGGTCCGTGGTCGGTGACCGCGAGCAGCACCCGGTCCGGCCCGTCGTGCTCGGCCGGTGTGACCTCGAGGGTCACCGCGACCGGCGTACCCGCTGGTGTGTGGGTCACGGCGTTGGTCACCAGGTTCATCACCACCTGGCGCAGCCTGCTCTCGTCGCCGAGCACGACCGGTGCGCTGTCGCCGAGCAGCTCAAGCTCGATGGTCCGGTCGGGTGCCAGGACCCGGGCGTCGTGCACGACGTCGCCGGCCACCTCGAGCAGGTCGACAGGCTCGAGCGCCAGCGGACGCTGCTGGTCGAGCCGGGCCAGCAGCAGCAGGTCCTCGACCAGCAGGCCCATCCGGGACGCCTCGTCCTCGACCCGGCGCATCACCCGGTCCAGGCTCTCCGGGTCGGGCACCGCACCCTGGCGGTAGAGCTCGGCGAAGCCGCGGATCGAGGTCAGCGGGGTCCGCAGCTCATGGCTGGCGTCGGCCACGAACCGGCGCATTCTCTCCTCCGACGCCAGCGCGGACTGCTCGGAGGTCTCCCGGGCCCGGAACGCCGACTCGATCTGGCCGAGCATCGCGTTGAAGGCCCGGGACAGCCGGCCGACCTCAGTGCGGGCGTCGTTCTCAGGGACTCGCTGAGTGAGGTCACCCGCTGCGATGGCCGCGGCGGTCGTCTCGACCTCGCGCAACGGACGCAGCGAGGTCCGTACGACGACGTAAGCGAGCCCGCCCAGCAGCAACAGCACGATCGCGCCGACGAGCAGCTCTGCGAGCACGAGGCGGTGGATGGTGTCTTCGACATCGGCAAGCGAGACGCCGCGCACCACCAGCACCGGCTGTCCCGTCGCGGTGAGCACTGCGCCGGAGCGCACGACGACCCGCCATTCCGCACCGCCACCCTTCGCCGGCACGGTGAAGGGCAGGCGACCTGCGCTGGTCATCTGCTCCGGCGTGATGGCCGGCGGGTGGACGTTGGTGTGGCTCGTCTGCCCGGTCAGGCCGGTCCCGTCGGTCGCGGTGTAGCCGAGGTACTCGTCCCGGCTGGTCTCGAACGGCCCGTCGCCCGGACCCCGGCCGCCGGGAGGGTCAAGCCGCTGCGAGGCCGCCGCGAGGTCCTTGTCGACCTGGTCGACCAGGTAGCCGCGCAGCTGGGTGGTCACGACGGCGCCGGTTGCGGTCAGGCCGACCGCGGCCAGCAGCACCAGCGCGACGACCAGCGTGACCCGCAGCGGTGTCCGCTGCAGGACGGTGCGAACCGGGTTCCGGCTCACCCGCGCGGCATCCGGAGCACGTAGCCGACACCTCGCAGCGTGTGCAGCAGCCGCGGCTCGGTGGTGTCCACCTTGCGGCGCAGGTAGGAGACGTAGGACTCGACCACGTTGGCCTCGCCACCGAAGTCGTAGTGCCACACGTGGTCCAGGATCTGCGACTTGGACAGCACCCGGCCGGCGTTCTGCATGAAGTAGCGCAGCAGCTTGAACTCGGTGGGCGAGAGCGCCACCAGCTCGCCGTCCTTCCACACCTCGTGGGTGTCGTCGTCCAGCTCGATGTCGGCGAAGGTCAACCGGACCTGCTCGATGCCGGCGCCGGGCTTTCCCGACGTACGACGAAGGACCGCCCTGATCCGCGCGACGATCTCCTCGAGGCTGAACGGCTTGGTGACGTAGTCGTCGCCCCCGACGGTGAGGCCGGTCACCTTGTCGTCGGTCGCGTCCCGGGCGGTGAGGAACAGCACCGGCGCGGTGGTGCCCTCGCCGCGCATCCGACGCACCACCGAGAAGCCGTCCATGTCGGGCATCATCACGTCCAGCACCACCAGGTCCGGTCGCAGCCGACGCGCCTCGGTGAGCGCCTCCCTGCCGTTGGTGGCGGTGGCCACCTCGAACCCGGCGAACCGCAGGCTGGTGGCCAGCAGCTCGAGGATGTTCGGCTCGTCGTCCACGACGAGCAGCCGGGCCTCGGGCGTGCGGTCGGTGGTCACGGATCGTCCTTCGGTCGTCGGCGCGCTCATGAGCGCGATCCTGGTACGCCGGTCTGGCGCCCTGCTGGGCATCTCCTGTGAACTCGCTGTGAGGGTGGGTTCCCGAGCCTACGTGGGGTAGGCACGAAGGCATGACGAAGCTGACACAGACCCGCACCCTCGGTTCCGGCAACGCGGCCCTGACGGTCTCGGCCGTCGGGCTCGGCTGCATGGGCATGAGCGAGTTCTACGGGACGACCGACGAGACCCAGTCCACCGAGACGATCCGGCGCGCCCTGGACATCGGCGTGACCTTCCTCGACACGGCCGACATGTACGGGCCGTACACCAACGAGCGCCTGGTCGGCGCGGCCATCGCGGACCGGCGTGACGAGGTCCAGCTGGCCACCAAGTTCGGCAACGTGCGCCACGACGACGGCCGCCGCAGCATCAACGGCCGGCCGGAGTACGTCCGGAAGGCCTGCGACGACTCCCTCCAGCGTCTCGGCGTCGACCACATCGACCTCTACTACCAGCACCGGGTGGACCGCTCGACGCCGATCGAGGAGACCTGGGGCGCGCTGGCAGAGCTCGTGACCGCGGGCAAGGTGCGCCACCTCGGCATCTCGGAGGCGTCCGCGGCGACGATCCGGGCGGCCCACGCCGTGCACCCCATCACCGCGCTGCAGACCGAGTGGTCGCTGTGGACCCGCGACGTGGAGGAGAACGACGTGCTGGCCACGGTGCGCGAGCTGGGGATCGGGTTCGTGGCCTACTCCCCGATCGGGCGGGGCTTCCTGTCCGGCGAGATCCGCACCGTCGACGACCTCGCGCCGGACGACTTCCGGCGCCACAACCCGAGGTTCCAGGGCGAGAACCTCACCAAGAACCTCGAGCTGGTCGACAGGGTCCGCGAGATCGCGGCCGAGAAGGGCGTGACGGCGACCCAGCTGGCGCTGGCGTGGGTGCTCGCGCAAGGCGAGGACGTCGTGCCCATCCCCGGCACCAAGCGGGTCCGCTACCTCGAGGAGAACGCGGCCGCCGCCGACGTCGAGCTCGACAAGGAGGACCTGCAGCGGCTGGCCGAGGCGGCCCCGGTGGGCGTGACCGCCGGCGACCGCTACCCGGACATGTCCCCGGTCAACATCTGATCTCTCGGATCCGCACCGCGCAGGCCGCTGGTGGTGGTCAGGGCACCGTCCCCTGCCACCACCAGCGCCTCGTAGCCGGTCAGCGCCTCGACCATGGCCAGCCCGTCCACCGGTCCGCGCACGAAGGCTGCGGTGGCGAGGACGTCGGCCCACAGCAGGGACGGGCCGACCACGGTCACCGACAGTGCGTCTGCGACGGTGCGCCCGCTGGCAGGGTCGACGAGGTGCAGGCCGCGCCGGGCGGTGCCCGAGGTCGCGACCCCGCCCTGGGTCAGCGGCAGCACGGCGAGCACCCGGGCCGGGTCGGCCGGGTCCTCGATGCCGATCCGCCACGGCAGCGGGTCGGTTCCGGGGCGGACGGCGATGTCGCCGCCGGCGTTGACGCTCACGTCGCAGCCGAGGCCGGCCGCGAGGTGCTCGGCGGCACGCTGCACCGCCCAGCCCTTGACCAGCCCCGACGGATCGAAGCCGCGCCGCCCGGGTGCCGCTTCGCCGGCCAGGTAGAACGCGTCGAAGGATCCGCCGGTGAGGACGGCGGCCGTCGCGCACAGGGCGACCACCTCGGCCACGAGCTGGTGCGCGTCCTCGACGCGCAGCTCACCGCGGTCGATCCGGCTGACCTCGCTGTCCCACAGGTAGGGCGAGAACAGCACGTCGACGGCACGCAGCTCGTCGTACGCCGCCTGGACCCGGGACTCCGCCTCAGCGCTGCGGCTCCCCCGGCCACGCAGGTGGATGCTGACGGGCATCCCCATCACCTGCTCGGCCCAGGCGCGGCGGGTGGGCGCAGGGTTCTTGGTGGCTCCGCTGGCTCCGGTGGCTCC
>JAVEDA010000060.1 GCA_030841195.1 Actinomycetota bacterium
CGGCCGGCAGCGGGAACGCCGCGACCAGCAGGGTGCCGACACCGCCCACGGCGAGCAGTACGCGTCCCGGGCTCGCGGCGGCGCGCAGCGCGAGCGCCGTGGTCAGGTGGCAGGCACCGAGCCCGGCCAACGCGGTCGTCATCAGCCACCGGTCGTCCGCTCCGCGGGCCGCGAGCGCGCTGATGGTCTCGACGACGGGGTCGAACCCGCCGCGCTGCCTGCCGGCGGCCAGGGTCCAGCCGCCGATGAGCAGCACCGGCGCCGCGGCCGACGAGACCAGTCCCCACCACGGCGTGCGAGCGCTCACCCGAGGTCCCGCGGGATGCTTCGGGTCCAGCGCCGCGACCCGAACGACTCGCCGTCCTGCCAGGTCTCGACCGTCAGGTCCACGTCGTACGACGTGGGGCCGGCCTCGACGACGAGGTCCGCCCGGGCCCGCACCGCCGCCTCCGGCCAGGTGACGGTGAAGTCCGCGGACGCCTCGGCCCGCTGGGCGAACGTCTCGGTGGCCACCTCGACCTGGCCGCTGTAGCGCTCCCGGACCTGTCCGCCGTCCACCTCGTAGTCGCTGCCGTGCTCGTCCGCGCACGTGGTGCGGCGCCCAAGGACGTCGCGCTCGATCCGCCAGGTGACGCCGGCGCGGGGGTCGTCTCCGGCCGGAGGCGGCAGCAGCGGCAGCCCGGTCGCCGCCTGCGAGCTGCCTGCCAGCGGCAGCACCAGCGTTGACGCGGAGCGGTCGAGGGTCAGCGTCAGTGGCCGCGGCGGGGCCACCGTGTTGGGCCAGTCGACGCCGGCCACCGACAGCCGCAGCCGGTGGCCCGGCGCGGCGTCCCACGCCATCGCCTCGAGCTCGAGGTCGACCTCGACCCACTCGCCGACCGGCAGCGGCTCCGGTGCCGTCGCCGAGGACCGGTGGGTCAGGTTGAGCAGCCCGCGGGTCAGCAGTGAGGACGTGCCGTCGGGGAACACGTCGCACAGCTTGGCCGACAGGGTCGCCACCGGCTCGCTGGACCGGAGCCGGACCCGCAGCCTCGGGTGCCCGAGCAGAGACATCTCCTCGGCCGGCCACTCCCAGGTCAGCGACGCCGCGTCGTCGTAGCGCTGGTCGGTCGGCTGGCCCCACGGCAGCGACCCCGCGCAGCTGTTCCAGGCCGCAGTCCCGACGTCGGCCAGCACTTCGTAGGCCACCTCGCCGTCGTCCAGCCCGCGCACGTCGTCCCGCGCGCCGGCCAGCGGCCAGGACGGCGCCGACCGCCACTCGCCCTCGACCAGCGCGCGGTCGGCGCCCGGCCGGGTCGAGCGCTGCGCGAACCACGTGAGCGCCGGCTCGTCGTCGTATCCGTCGTCGATCCCGCGCAGCCAGCGGTCCCACCAGCGAGCCATCACCGGCACCAGGTCGAGGTGCGGGCCGGGCAGCGAGGTGGCTGTCGACATGTGGCTCCACGGCCCGAGCAGCAACCGGTGCGGCGTGCCCTGCGCCGCCAGCGCCGTCACGGTGCGGAACGTGTTGTTGCGGTAGCCGTCGGCCCAGCCGCCGACCAGGAACACCGGACACCCGATCCGGTCGTACGTCGGTCGCACCGACCCCTGTCGCCAGTACACCGAGTCGTGCTGCTCCTCGATCCACCGGACCAGCCACGGCTCGAGCTCCTCGACCCTGGTCCGCCAGGCGTCCCGCCAGCCGTCACCCACCAGGGCCGGCACCGGCGGCAGCGCGTTCATCGCCACCATGTACGCCGGGTAGTCGACCAGGTCCAGCCAGCGCAGCGACCCGCCCATGTAGTGCACGTCGTCGGTGTAGCGGTCGTCGCTGGAGTAGATGGCGCAGACCGCCTTGAGCGCCGGCGGTCGCTCGGCCGCGAGGTGCAGCGCGTTGAAGCCGGAGTAGGACGTGCCGTACATGCCGACCGCGCCGGTGCACCACGGCTGCTCGGACAGCCAGGCGATCACGTCGCAGAGGTCCTGCTGCTCCTGCGCGGGGTACTCGTCGGTGGCCAGCCCGTCCGAGGACCCGGTGCCTCGGACGTCGACCCGGGCGACCGCGAAGGAGTGCTCGTCGCGCAGCCGCAGGTACTCGGGCCGGTAGGTCGCGGTCAGGTCGTCCTTGCGGTAGGGCAGCGCCTCGAGCACGCACGGCGCCGGCTCGTCGCCCGCGGGTAGGTACAGCGTCGTGGCCAGCCGGGCGCCGTCGCGCACCGGGACGAAGACCTTCTCGACGCGGCCCTCAGCCACGCGGCGCTGCCTCGGCCAGCAGCCGGGCCACCTCGTCGTACGGCAGAGCGGTGGCGGTGTTGCCGTCGCGTCCGGTCACCGTGGTCGCGGCGAGCAGGCTGGTGAGCACCGCCTCCTCGGTCGCCTCGACCGCGGCGGCGAAGAACGGGTCCAGGTCGCGGCCCGAGGCCGGGATGCCGGCCGGCGGCTCGCCGCGCGGTGACCGCAGGCCGGTGGCCAGCGCCAGGAAGATCTCGCCGCTCGCGTGGTAGGCCGTGCTGCCGGTGCGGGCCAGCCCGAGCCCGGCCCGGCGAGCCAACCGCCGGCAGCCGGCGCTGTCCAGCGGACCGTCGGTGACCACGACCACGATGCACGAGCCGGCCTCGCCGGTGCGGGCCGCCTCGACCGGCGGCGGCAGCAGCTGGCCGACGTTGACGCCGCCGACCGTGAGCCGGTCGTGCTCGCCGAAGTTCGACAGCACCAGCGCGCCGACCGTGTGGCCGGACGGGAGCACCCGCGACGAGGTGCCGATGCCGCCCTTCCAGCCGAGGCAGGTCATGCCGGTGCCGGCGCCGACCGCGCCCTCGTCGGGCGGGAAGGCGGTGCCCACCGATGCGCGGGCGGCCGACAGCGCTTCGCGGACGTCGCCGGCGTCGACCTGCATCCGGCGGGCGTCGGACAGGAACGAGTCGTCGCACTCGGCCACCAGCGGCAGCACGACGTCCTCCACGCCGATGGTCGGCTCCTCGGCCGCGAGCAGCTCGCAGGCCGCGTCGAGCACCCGGCCCACCTGCATCGTGGAGGTGAGGAAGACCGGCGTCTCGGCCAGGCCCCACTCCTGCAGCGACAGGAATCCGGTGCACTCCCCGGCACCGTTGAGCACTGCGCCGCCGGCCGGCACCGGGTTGCGGAACAGGTTGCCGCCGGGGTCGAGCACGGTCACCCCGGTGCGCGCCACCCCGCGGCCGTGCGGCGGCGGTGGTTCGTCCCGCCACACGGTGGCGTGCCCGACGCCCACGCCCGGCACGTCGAGGACCGAGCCGGTGGGGCCGGACGGGTAGAGCCCGATCCTGACTGGGAGATCAGCGGCGCGCGGCACGCGTGACAGCATGCACCAATGGCCTCCCTGCCACCGGTCGTCTGGTCCGACGACGTGCTGCGCCACGAGCCGCGCACCGAGGTGTGGGTCGGCGTCCCGACCCCCGGCACGGAGGTGCCGGACCGGGCCCGGGTGCTCCTCGAGGCGGTCACCGCTGCGGGCGCACGGGTCGTGCCGTCCTCGACGTACGACGACGAGATGCTCCGCCGCGTGCACGACCCGGCGATGCTGGACCACCTGCGCACCGTGGCCGACGACTGGGCCGCGGGGGAGTACGAGTCCCTGGTCGGGCAGGACCGGGTGGTGCCCTACGTGTTCCCGACGCCGGGGATGCTGGACGGCCTGCCGTTCACGCCGCCGGCCGCGACGCACGCCCGCGCCGGCGTCTGGTGCTACGACACGATGACGCTGGTCGGCCCGGGCACCTGGACGGCAGCCCGGGCGGCCGTCGACGTCACCCTCACCGCGGTCGACCTCGTCGTCGGCGGCTCCCCCTCGGCGTACGCGCTGGTCCGGCCGCCGGGGCACCACGCGACCCGGCGCGCGTTCGGCGGGTCCTGCTACTTGAACAACGCGGCAGTCGCGGCCGAGGCCTGGCGCGGGCACGGCGCGGCGCGGGTGGCCGTCGTCGACATCGACGCGCACCACGGCAACGGCACCCAGGCGGTGTTCTGGGAGCGCGGCGACGTCTTCTACGGCTCCCTGCACGTCGACCCGGGGGCGGGCTGGTTCCCGCACTTCGTCGGGCACGCGGGGGAGCGGGGCGCGGGGGCAGGGGACGGCGCCACGTACAACCGGCCGCTCGCACCGGGCACCGGCGACGACGGGTGGCTGGCCGCCCTCGCCGACGTGGCGGAACGCGCGGGGGCGTCCGGTGCCGAGGCCCTGGTCGTGTCGCTGGGCGTCGACGCCGCCGGGGCCGACCCGGAGAGCCCGCTCGAGGTGAGCACCGAGGGGTTCCGGGCCGCCGGCGAGGTGCTGGCCGGCCTGGGGCTGCCGACCGTGCTGGTGCACGAGGGCGGGTACGACCTCGGCCGCCTCGGCCGCGACACCGTCGCCGTCCTGTCCGCCTTCGGTCGCTGACCAAGATCATTCGCGACGTTCCGCGGCAACACCCCGCGCGTACGCGCGGCGTGTTGCGCACCAACGTCGCGAACGATCTTGTGCACCGCTCGCTGGGGACGTCGGCGGGAGCCGTGGGTAGGCTCGGCGACGGACAGTTTCTTGCCGGATCGACGAAGATCACGCGAGGGGTGCTGAAGGTGACGAAGTACGTCTACGACTTCACCGAGGGCAGCAGGGACATGAAGGACCTGCTCGGCGGCAAGGGCGCCAACCTCGCCGAGATGACCAACCTCGGGCTGCCCGTCCCGCCCGGCTTCGTCATCACCACCGAGGCGTGCAAGACCTACCTCGAGAGCGGCGACGAGCCCGCCGAGATGCGGGACGAGGTGAGCCAGCACCTCGCCGCCCTGGAGGAGGCGATGGGCCGGCGGCTCGGCGAGGCCGACGACCCGCTGCTGGTGTCGGTGCGCTCCGGCGCGAAGTTCTCGATGCCCGGCATGATGGAGACGGTCCTCAACATCGGGCTCAACGACGAGTCGGTGCAGGGGCTGGCCAAGCAGACGGGGAGCGAGCGGTTCGCCTGGGACTCCTACCGCCGGCTGATCCAGATGTTCGGCAAGACCGTGCTCGACATCGAGGGCGAGCACTTCGAGGAGGCCATCGAGGCCGCGAAGAAGGCCCGCGGCACCAAGAACGACCTGGACCTCGACGAGCAGGACCTGCGGGGCATCGTCGACACCTTCAAGGGCATCGTTCGCGACCAGGCCGGCCGCGAGTTCCCCACCGACCCACGGGAGCAGATGGACCTCGCCGTCCGGGCCGTCTTCGACTCCTGGAACGCCCCCCGGGCGATCCTCTACCGGCGCCAGGAGCGCATCCCGGCCGACCTCGGTACGGCGGTCAACATCTGTTCGATGGTGTTCGGCAACCTCGGCATGGACTCGGGCACCGGCGTCGCCTTCACCCGCGACCCCGGCTCGGGACAGCAGGGCATCTACGGCGACTACCTGCAGAACGCCCAGGGCGAGGACGTCGTCGCGGGCATCCGCAACACGCTGCCGTTGCAGGACCTCGAGGGCATCGACAAGCCGGCCTACGACCAGCTGCTTGCCATCATGGAGAAGCTGGAGAACCACTACCGCGACCTGTGCGACATCGAGTTCACGATCGAGCGCAACAAGCTGTGGATGCTGCAGACCCGGGTCGGCAAGCGCACCGCGGGTGCCGCCTTCCGGATCGCCACCCAGCTGGTCGACCAGGGCCTGATCGACCTGGACGAGGCGCTGACCAGGGTCACCGGCGACCAGCTGGCCCAGCTGATGTTCCCCAGGTTCGACGACACCACCGACGTCAAGCAGATCGGCAAGGGCATGAACGCCTCGCCGGGTGCCGCGGTCGGCAAGGCCGTCTTCGACTCCTACACAGCCGTCAAGTGGTCGCGCTCGGGCGAGAAGGTGATCCTCGTCCGCCGCGAGACCAACCCGGACGACCTCGAGGGCATGATCGCGGCGCAGGGCATCCTCACCAGCCGCGGCGGCAAGACCAGCCACGCGGCGGTCGTCGCGCGCGGCATGGGCAAGACCTGCGTCTGCGGCGCCGAGCAGCTCGACGTGGACACCAAGAAGCGGCGCCTGACCGTCGGCGACATCGTGGTCGAGGAGGGCGACGTACTTTCGATCGACGGTACGTCGGGCGCGGTCTACCTCGGCGAGGTCGCGGTGGTGCCCTCGCCGGTCGTGGAGTACTTCGAGGGCTCGCTCGACCCGGACAGCGCGGACGCGGACGAGCTGGTCAAGGCCGTGCACCGGCTGATGACGCACGCCGACGAGAAGCGCCGGATGCGGGTGCGCGCCAACTCCGACACCCCGGAGGACTCCGAGCGGGCCCGCCGGTTCGGCGCCGAGGGCATCGGGCTGTGCCGCACCGAGCACATGTTCCTCGGTGACCGCCGCAAGCACGTCGAGCGGCTGATCCTCGCCGACGGCGACAAGGAGCGCGAGGCGGCGCTGGCGGCGCTGCTGCCGCTGCAGCGCGAGGACTTCCTCGGCATCTTCGAGGCGATGGACGGGCTCCCGGTCACCGTGCGGCTGCTCGACCCGCCGCTGCACGAGTTCCTGCCGGACTACACCGAGCTGTCCGTGCGGGTGGCCCAGGCCGAGGCGCGCGGGGAGGAGCACGAGAACGAGCTGCGGCTGCTGCAGGCGGTGCACCGCCTGCACGAGCAGAACCCGATGCTCGGCCTGCGCGGTGTGCGGTTGGGGATCGTGGTGCCAGGGCTGTTCGCGATGCAGGTGCGGGCCATCATCGAGGCCGCCGCCGAGCGCCAGAAGGCCGGCGGCAACCCGATCGTCGAGATCATGATCCCGCTGGTCGACGCGGTGCAGGAGCTCGAGCTGGTCCGCGAGGAGGCCGAGCGCATCTGCGTCGAGGTGTGCGAGCGGGAGGGTGTCGACGTCAAGCACCTGATCGGCACGATGATCGAGCTGCCGCGGGCCGCCATCACGGCCGGCCAGATCGCCGAGGCCGCCGACTTCTTCTCCTTCGGCACCAACGACCTGACCCAGACCACGTGGGGCTTCTCCCGCGACGACGTCGAGGCGGCCTTCTTCTCGGCGTACCTGGAGAAGGGGATCTTCGGGGTCTCGCCGTTCGAGTCGATCGACGTCGACGGGGTCGGCGCCCTGGTGCGGATCGGCGCCGAGGGAGGTCGCAAGACCAAGCCCGACCTCAAGCTCGGTGTGTGCGGCGAGCACGGTGGCGACCCCGCGTCGGTGCACTTCTTCCACGACGTGGGTCTCGACTACGTGTCGTGCTCGCCGTTCCGCGTCCCGGTGGCGCGTCTGGAGGCCGGTCGCGCCGTGCTCGTGTCGGACGGCAGCGACAGCAGGTGACCGTTTGATCGCGCTCCGGCTGGCCCTCAAGGCCGCGGTGGCCCTGTTGGTGCTTGTCCTGCTGGTGCTGGTCGTCACCGCCGGCCGGGTCTGGTGGTTCGCCCGCCAGGACGACCGGCGGGTGTCCGACGCGATCGTCGTGCTGGGTGCGGCCCAGTTCGACGGCCGGCCGTCCTCGGTGTTCACCGCCCGCCTGGTGCACGCCCGTGACCTGTGGAAGGACGACGTGGCGCCGCGCATCATCACCGTGGGCGGCAAGCGCTCGGGCGACCGGTTCACCGAGGCCTCGGCCGGCAAGATCTGGTTGACCCAGCACGGCGTGCCGGCCGACCAGGTCGTGGCGGTCGGCACCGGCAGCGACACGTTGAGCAGCGTGGCTGCGGTCGAGTCGCAGATGAAGAACCAAGGATGGTCCACCGCGGTCGTGGTCACCGACCCGTGGCACGCGCTGCGGACCCGGGCGATGGCCACCGACCAGGGCATCGACGCGGTGATGTCACCGACCCGGCAGGGGCCGGCCGTGCGGCAGCGCGGCACCCAGATCCGCTACATCGCCCGCGAGACCGTGGCGTACCTCTACTACAAGATCTTCGGCAAGAGCTCCGGCCGCGGGTCCAAGGCGGTATGACCGCGGCCGAGGAGCGCTGGGTCGAGGAGCCGCCGAAGCGCCCCGGCCGGACCGCGTACGAACGGGACCGTGCGCGGGTGCTGCACTCCTCCGCGTTGCGCCGGCTGGCGGCCAAGACCCAGGTGGTCGTGCCGGGGGAGAGCGACTTCCCGCGCACCCGGCTGACCCACTCGCTGGAGTGCGCGCAGATCGGCCGCGGGCTCGGCAAGGCGCTGGGTGCCGACCCCGACCTGGTCGAGACGGCCTGCCTGGCCCACGACCTCGGCCACCCGCCGTTCGGGCACACCGGCGAGGCAGCGCTGGACGAGGTGGCGCGGGCTGCGGGCGGGTTCGAGGGCAACGCGCAGAGCCTGCGGATCCTGACCCGGCTGGAGGCCAAGACGTTCTCGCCGGGCGGGCGTAGCGTCGGCCTCAACCTCACCCGGGCGGCGCTGGACGCCGCCTGCAAGTACCCCTGGCCGCGCGCCGTCGACAGCCACAAGTACGGCGTGTACGACGACGACCTCGACGTCTTCCGATGGCTGCGTGCGGGTGCGCCGGACGGGCGACGCTGCCTCGAGGCGCAGGTGATGGACTGGTCGGACGACATCGCCTACTCCGTGCACGACCTCGAGGACGCGGTCGTGGCCGGCCACCTCGAGCTGGACCTTCTCCGCGACCCCGGCGAGCGGGCCGAGCTGGTGGCACTGACCTGCTCCCGGGTCGGCGGCACTACCGACGGCGAGGTCGAGCAGGCCCTGGACCGGTTGCTGGGGCTGCCGAGCTGGCCCACGGCGTACGACGGGAGCCATCGCACCCTGGCGGCGCTGAAGAACACCACCAGCCAGCTGATCGGTCGGTTCTGCCAGGCGGCGGAGGCGGCCACCCGGGCCGCGTCCGGCGACGGCCCGCTCCGTCGGTACGACGCCGACCTGGTGGTGCCCGCCGACGCGCGGCTCGAGGTCGAGGTGCTCAAGGCGGTGGCCGACCGTTACGTCATGTCCCGGGACGACGCGACCCGCCGGTACGCCGAGCAGCAGGCGATCGTGCAGGAGCTGGCCGGCGCGCTGTTGCGGGACGCGCCGCGCGGCCTGGACCCGCTGTTAGCGGACGACTTCGCTGTGGCGACTGACGACGCAGCCCGGCTCCGGGTGGTCGTCGACCAGGTGGCCCAGCTCACCGACGTGTCCGCCGCCGCCATGCTCGCCCGCCTGACGTCCTGACCGGTGGTCAGTCGAGCGTCACCAGCTCGGTCTCGGGGTCGTGCGCAACCGTCGGGTGACCGGTGACCCGGAGGTCGGCCCGGGCGCGGGTCCCGTCGGCGGCGAAGATCTCGCGCTCCTCGGCCATCCAGGTGAGCCAGAGCTGCCGGTGCGAGTTGCCGTCGCGCGAGAGCCCCCGCTGCAGCCTGAGGTCCTCCGGTGCCTCGACCCAGATCTTGTAGGCGAGCCGGTTCGCGGCCGCCAGCCGGGTGCAGGTGACTCCCTCCAGGATCACCAGCGGCGCCCAGGCGACCGTCTTCCATCCGTCCAGTGACGTCCCGAACTCGTCGTTGGCCCAGTCCCGCACCTGGTAGTGCGCGTCCGCTCCCGCCGCCAACGGGGTGAGCACCTCGCGGTCGAACCGGGGCCACCAGCCGGCGAAGTCCGACCACGACACGAAGTCGTCGATCGCGACGACCGGCGCCGAGGCCCGGGCCGCCAGCCGCTCGGCGAGCGTGCTCTTGCCCGAACCGCTCGGCCCGTCGACCCCGACCAGGCGGATTCCCGTGCCGGAGCCGTCCCGCCGCATGACGTCGGCGAGGACGTCGTCAAGGGACAGCACGGGCACCTGCTCCACGGTAACGGGGGGCTCGACCTGCCGTCGGACACACAATCCCCGCCTGCGGATGCCGAAGAAGCCTCCAAACCGGCCCCATTGTGTGTCCGTCTGCAGGTTCGCCGTTCAGTAAGCCCTATGTAACTGGACGGGTACGTACCCGTTGTGTTACACATGGCACATGGACGCGGTGCTGCAGGCCCTCTCCGACTCGAGCCGACGAACGGTGCTCGAGGCGCTGGGCCACGGCCCGGCGACCGTGGGTGAGCTGGCCGCGCTGCTGCCGATCGCGCGGCCGGGCGTCTCGCGGCACCTGCGGGTGCTGCGGGAGGCGGGCCTGGTCGAGGTGCGCCACGAGGCGCAGTTCCGCGTGTACAGCCTGCGGCCAGATCCGCTGGCAGAGATCGACGACTGGCTCGGTCGGTACCGAGCCCTGTGGGAGCAGCGGCTGGACGCCCTGCACACCGAAGTCGCACGAAGCAAGAAGCAACGGAGGAAGACGACATGACCAAGGACTCGCAGGCCACGACCACAGTGGGCACGATGCGATCGCTGAACGACACCGGCAGGGGCGCCGTCCGGATGGAGGACCGCTACGACACCGACATCGACGACCTGTGGTCGGCCCTCACCGAGCCGCAGCGACTGGCGCGCTGGATCGGCGACGTGGAGGGCGACCTACGCCTCGGCGGGGAGTTCCAGGCGCGGTTCACGAGCAGCTGGGAAGGCCCCGGGCGGGTGGACGTGTGCGAGCCTCCGCGGCGCCTGCTGGTGACCCTGGAACCGGGCACGGAGGACGAGACCGTCGTCGAGGCCGAGCTCGTCGCCGACGGCGCGAAGACCCGCCTGGTGATCGAGGAGCGCGGCCTCCCGCTGGGTTCGCTGCACGCGTACGGCGCTGGTTGGCAGGCACACGTCGAGGACCTCGCCGCGCACCTGGCCGGACGAGAGCCCGCGGACTGGCGGACCCGGTGGGCCGAGCTGAGTCCCGCCTACCGCGAGCAGGCCCTCGAGCTGGGGTAGTCGAGGGGGCAGGATGTGCCCATGGCTACGGAACAGACCTACGTCATCGTCGGTGCGAGCCTCGCCGGCGCCAAGGCGGCCCAGTCACTGCGCGACGCCGGCGCCGACGGCCGGGTCGTCCTCGTAGGCGACGAGACCGAGCGCCCCTACGAGCGGCCGCCGCTGTCCAAGGGCTACCTGATCGGCAAGGACGAGCGGGACAAGATCTACGTCCACCCCGAGGACTGGTACGCCGGTCACGACGTCGAGCTGCGGCTCGGCACCACCGTCACCGGGCTGGACCGCAGTCGGGGCGAGGTGGAGCTGGCCGGTGGTGAGCGGCTCGGCTACGACCGCCTGTTGCTGGCCACCGGCGCCTCGCCGCGCCGGCTGGACCTGCCGGGCGGTGACCTGGAGGGCATCCACTACCTGCGCCGCGCGGAGGACTCGGACGTGCTGCGCGAGGCGTTCGCGGCGGGCGGCCGGCTGGTCGTCGTGGGGGCCGGGTGGATCGGGCTCGAGGTGACCGCAGCAGCACGGGAGCACGGGGTCGAGGTGACCCTCGTCGAGCCGCAGCCGACCCCGCTGCACGCCGTGCTGGGCCCGGAGGTCGGCCGCCTGTTCGGCCGGCTGCACCGCGCCCACGGCGTCGACCTGCGGACCGGGACGGGGGTCGAGGGGTTCGAGGGCTCGGCCGGCCGGGTGACCGGGGTGGTGACCAGCGGCGGCACGGTGGTGCCCGCGGACCGCGTGGTGGTCGGCGTCGGCATCCGGCCGAACACTCAGCTGGCCGAGGCGGCCGGGCTCGAGCTCGCCCTCGGCGGCGTCGCGGTGGACGAGATGCTGGTCAGCTCGGACCCGTCGATCTGGGCCGCCGGCGACGTCGCTAGCGCCCTCAACCCGCTCTTCGGTGAACGGGTGCGGGTGGAGCACTGGGCCAACGCCAGCAACCAGGGCAAGGCGGCCGGGCTGTCGATGGCCGGGCAGGGCGAGCCCTACGCCAAGCTGCCCTACTTCTTCACCGACCAGTACGACCTGGGCATGGAGTACCACGGCTGGGTCGGGCCGGACGGATACGACGACGTCGTGCTGCGCGGCGACCCGGAGTCGGGGGAGTGGCTGGCGTTCTGGCTGGCCGGGGGCCACGTGCTCGCGGGGATGACCGTCAACGTGTGGGACCAGGGCGACCCGGTCAAGGCGATGGCCCGCGCCCGGACCGCGGTGGACCGGACCCGGCTCGCCGATCCCGACGTACCCCTCACCGACCTGGTGTGAACTAGCCGAACGGCCGGGTCCGTGTCGCCCGTAGACTCGGCCCCGTGGCAGGGCGAATCCGGGACGAGGACGTGGTGCTCGTCAAGGAGCGCGCAGACATTGCCGAGGTGGTCGGCGACGTCGTCACCCTCCGGCCTGCGGGCGGCGGCAACTTCAAGGGCCTGTGCCCGTTCCACGACGAGAAGAGCCCGTCGTTCTCGGTCCGCCCAAGCGTAGGTAGCTGGCACTGTTTCGGCTGCCAACTGGGTGGCGACGTCATCTCGTTCATCATGCAGATCGACCACCTCACGTTCGCCGAGACGGTCGAACGGCTGGCCGCCCGCTACGGCATCACCCTCCGGTACGACGAGGGCGGCCCTGCGACCAATCGGCAACCTGGCCAGCGGACCCGTCTCGTCGAGGCCCACCGGGCGGCCGCGCAGTTCTACGTCGAGCAGCTCGCCACTCCCGCGGCCGTTGCCGGGCGGCAGTTCCTCACCGAGCGCGGCTTCGACCAGGCCGCGGCCGAGACGTTCGGCGTCGGCTTCGCCCCGCGCGACTGGGACAGCCTCACCAAGCACCTGCTCGGCCGCGGGTTCACGACCCAGGAGCTGATCACGGCGGGGCTGGCCCGCGAGCGCCAGAGCGGCGGCGCGATCGACCGGTTCATGTCCCGGCTGCTCTGGCCGATCCGCGACATCGGCGGCGACGTGGTGGGCTTCGGCGCCCGCCGGCTCTTCGACGACGACCGGATCGAGGCCAAGTACGTCAACACCCCGGAGACGCCGATCTACAAGAAGTCGACGCTGCTCTACGGGGTCGACCTGGCCAAGAAGGAGATCGCGCGCAAGATGCAGGCGGTCGTGGTCGAGGGCTACACCGACGTGATGGCCTGCCACCTGGCCGGTGTCGGAACCGCGGTGGCCACCTGCGGTACCGCGTTCGGCGACGACCACATCAAGATCCTGCGCCGGCTGCTGATGGACCAGAACGAGTTCCGTGGCGAGGTGGTGTTCACTTTCGACGGCGACTCCGCCGGGCAGAAGGCCGCGCTCAAGGCGTTCCAGGACGACCAGAAGTTCGTCACCCAGACCTTCGTCGCGGTCGAGCCCAGCGGCATGGACCCGTGCGAGCTGCGCCAGCACAAGGGCGACCCGGCGGTGCGCGACCTGGTCGCCCGTCGGGTGCCGCTGTTCGAGTTCGCTATCCGCAGCCGGGTCGACGGGTTCGACCTGGACACCAACGAGGGACGCACCCAGGCGACCCGGGCCGGCATGGAGGTCGTCCGACAGATCCGGGACGTGTCGTTGCGCAGCAGCTACGCGCGGTCGTTGGCCTCGTGGGTCGGGCTGGCTGATCCCGACGAGTTGGTGCGCGCCGCGCGCGGTGGCGTCGCCGACGTCGGCCGGCGCCCGGCCGAGCAGGCGGCGGCCCGCGAGGGCCCGGACCCGCGCGACCCGGCGCTGCGGTTCGAGCGGGACGCGCTCAAGGTGGTGCTGCAGGCGCCGGCGTTGGCGGCCGGGTTCGACGAGCTGGACGCGTCGGTGTTCACGGCACCGGCGTACGCCGGTCTGCTCGCCGCCATGGTCGCCGCCGGAGGAACCGAGACGGCTGGCGACGGCGGCCCGGAGTGGGTCGCGAAGGTCGAGGGCGCCGCAGCGGACGAGGTGATCGGTCGGCTCGCGCGCGAGCTCGCGGTCGAGCCGCTGCCGTCCGACGACGCGGCGCTGACCCGGTACGCCACCGAGGTGCTGGCCCGGCTCGAGGAGCTCGCCGCGACGCGTCGGATCGCCGAGGTGAAGTCCCGGTTGCAGCGCATCAACCCGGTCGAGCAAGTTGCTGAGTACAACCGGTTGTTCGGTGAGCTCGTGGCACTTGAGGCGCATCGACGCTCGTTGCGCGAACGGGCCATCGGAACGCTGTGATGCCCAGCATCCGGACTTTGGTCAAGCGAACGTAGATCCACTCGGTAATTCGCTGCGGTTCGGCACGGACAGGGGCAGACTGGCCGATGTGGGGGAGGTTGTGGTCCTTCCGGACCCCGTGAACGATGTGGTGGCTCGGCTCCGCGCCCAGGGTGGCGGGACGGGCCTCCTTCCCGCGCAGATCGTCGCCACCGTCGCGATGGAGTCCGGTCTCGCTCCCGAGAGCGTCGACGAGATCGTGCGCGGCCTGGCCGAGTCCGGCGTTGAGGTCGTCACCGAGGAGCCGTCGGTCGAGGAGCTCAAGGCCGAGGAGGCCGAGGAGCCCGAGCCGCCGTCGCTGGACGACGCGGGCCCGTCTGCGTCGGCCGACCTCGTTCGCGTCTACCTGCGGGAGATCGGCCGGGTCGCACTGCTCACGGCCGCCGACGAGGTCGACCTGGCCAAGCGGGTAGAGGCCGGCGTGTTCGCCGCGGAGCGGCTCAGCCTGCTCGAGTCGGCACCGTCGCCAGACCTTGACCTGCGCCGTGACCTGCTCGCCGTGGTCGGCGACGGGCAGCGCGCCAAGCAACGCCTGATCGAGTCCAACCTGCGGCTGGTCGTCTCGATCGCCAAGCGGTACGCCGGTCGCGGGCTGCCGTTCCTCGACCTCATCCAGGAGGGCAACCTCGGGCTGATCCGCGCCGTCGAGAAGTTCGACTACACCCGCGGCTTCAAGTTCTCGACCTATGCGTCCTGGTGGATCCGTCAGGCGGTGTCCCGCGCGGTCGCCGACCAGGCGCGCACGATCCGCATCCCGGTGCACATGGTCGAGACCGTCAACCGCATCCTGCGGGCCCAGCGGATGCTCGTGCAGACCCTCGGCCGCGACCCGAGCGCCGCCGAGATCGCCGTGCAGGTCGATTTGCCGGCCGAGCGGGTCGAGGAGATCAAGCGGCTCGCCATGGAGCCGGTGTCGCTGCACTCGCCGGTCGGCGAGGAGGAGGGCTCCGAGCTCGGCGACCTGATCGAGGACTCCGAGTCGGTGCCGCCGGCCGAGCTGGTCTCCGCGGGGCTGCTCGCCAGCCACGTCGAGGCGGTTCTCACCCATCTCGGTGACCGTGAGCGCGAGGTCGTCCGGATGCGCTACGGCCTCACCGACGGTGAGCCGCGCACTCTCGAGGAGGTCGGCCGGGCCTTCGGCGTCACCCGCGAGCGGGTCCGCCAGATCGAGGCCAAGAGCCTGGCCAAGCTGCGCCACCCGCACCTGTCGGCGCAGCTGCGCGACTACCTCGGCACCTGAGGCCAGCACCCGCCCCGTAGCCTCGCGACGTGAGGTTCCGACGCCGCGACCGCCTGCCCGACGAGGTGCGCGACGCCCTGCCGACCGAGCTCGGTGAACGAGTCCTCGCGGCCGGGCGGACCACCGACGGCACCTGGGTGGTGGCGACCGACCGGGCGCTGATCGACAGCGGGCGACGCACCCCGTGGACCGATGTCGTGCACGCCCAGTGGTACGACGAGGAGCAGGTGCTGGCCGTGGACCTGCTACCGGGGGGCGAGCCGTCTTACCGGCTAGCCGTCGCCGACCCCGGTCGGGTGCCCGAGACCGTGCACGAGCGGGTGATGGCCAGCATCGTGCTGAGCCGCCGGGTGGCGCTGGCCGGTGGGGGAGCACGGCTGGTGGCCCGCCGTGGTGACGGGTCGGGGGAGATGGTCTGGCAGGTGGTGGCCGACGAGGGCGTCGACCTGGCCGACCCGGCGGTGCGGGAGCGGGTGGACGCGGCCCTGGCCGACCTGCAGGCTGAGCTCGGCTGACGCCGGCTCAGGCTGCCTTGGCCTTGACCGGTGACACCGGCTTGCGCCGGCCGGACGCCTTGGCTGGCTTGCGCAGCAGCCGCAGGACGGCCGCCTCGACCATGCCATGGGTGGCCGGCTGGCCGAAGCTGCCCTCCGCACCGAGGCGCTCCAGCGA
This sequence comes from Actinomycetota bacterium, assembly GCA_030841195.1. Taxonomy (GTDB): domain Bacteria; phylum Actinomycetota; class Actinomycetes; order JACCUZ01; family JACCUZ01; genus JAVEDA01. The sequence continues at coordinate 15,824 of JAVEDA010000060.1, forward strand.
CGTCGCGATGGTGGAGCCGTCGTCGTACAGGTCGATGACCCGCGGGTCGATGTAGGACGACCGGCAGACCGCCGGGGTGTTGCCGAGGTACTCCGCGACCTCTTTCACCACCCGGTTGACCGCGCGCTTGCGGGCGCTCTCGGAGGTCGGCGCCCCGGTGGACACAGCGAGGCCGACTGCGGTCAGCACCGTCGCATGCCAGGTGCGGAAGTCCTTGGCACTCACGTCCGCGCCCAGCACGTCGCGGAGGTAAGCGTTGATGTCGGCACTGCTGATGTCGTGCCAGCCGGACCGGTCCTTGTAGGCGAGCAGCTCGCGGCTGGTGTCGTCCCTGGCGAGCAGCGCGACGACGACCTTGCGGACGCTCGGGTCGACGACCGACTGCACGCGCTTCTTGCCGCTCTTGGCGGTGTAGTCGAACACGACCAGGTCGCCGGTCACCGTGACGTGCTTGCGACGCATCGTGGCCAGGCCGAAGGTGCCGTTCTCCTCGGCGTACGACTCGCCGCCGACCCGGAAGAAGCCCAGGTCGAGCAGGCGGAACGCGGCGGCCAGCACCCGGTCGCGGGTCATGCCGCGCTGGCCAAGGTGCTCGACGACCCGCTCCCGGGCCTTCGGCAGGCGTTGGGCGAAGGTCAGCACCCGCTGGTGCTTCTCGGCGTCGCGCTGCACCCGCCACTCGTCGTGGTAGCGGTACTGCCGGCGACCGGCTGCGTCGGTGCCGACCGCCTGGATGTGGCCGCGCGGATGCGGACAGATCCAGACGTCGTTCCACGCCGGTGGGATCACCAGGTCGGCGATCCGCTGGAGCACCACCGGGTCGTCGACCCTGCTGCCGTCGGCCGCCTGGTAGCTGAAGCCGCGGCCGCGGCGGATCCGGGCGATGCCCGGACCGGCGCAGTCGACCCGTCGAAGTCGGGCCACCCGACGCTCCTTCCCCCGGCCTAGGTCAGGCCCGCTGACCGTTGGTGGCGCCCGCCCCGTTGGTAGCGGGCGCGGTGCTAGCGGCGAGCCAGGCCGGCTTCTTCTCGCCGAGCTTGTCGCCGAGGGTTGCGGTGGCCTTGTCCTTGGCCGTGCTCAGGGCGTCCCCGGCCTGGTGCTGCAGCGTCGAGGCGGTCGACTGAACGGCAGGGTTGGCCATGAAGCTGCGGGCGGCCTGGCGGATCTGCTCGTAGCGTGCGCGCCCGGCCCGCGAGCCGAGCACGTACCCCGTGGCGAAGCCGAGGGCGAAGGTGGCCTTGGTGCGCATGTCTGCTCCCGTTGATCTTCCGGTGGCGTTCCCTGCGGCCTCTACCCGGGCGCGTCCGGCCGACACCTTGCGCTAGCCTGTACGGGCTCGGTGGGACCATGGTCCGCCACCTTCCCGCATAGCTCAATTGGCAGAGCAGCCGGCTGTTAACCGGCAGGTTTCTGGTTCGAGTCCAGATGCGGGAGCTCCTCGCTCGTACGGCGGCTGGCGACCGCCGCACCGGCGTCCGGGGTGGTAGCTCAGCCGGTTAGAGCAGGGGACTCATAATCCCTCGGTCGCGGGTTCGAGTCCCGCCCACCCCACCACAAATCTGTATTACTTCGGTTGATGCGTGACATTCGGCCTTCGGTTGATGGGTTACACGTCTTCGGCTGATGGTTGACAGCTACTTCGGCTGATTCTTGACACTCCCTGGTATGAGGGAGTTGAGCGTGGCTGAGCAGCGGTATCGGGCGGTTCTCGAGGTGATCTCGGAGGGCCGGACCGTGAAGGAAGTGGCGTCTCAGTGGGGGGTGAGCCGTCAGACGTTGCACGGCTGGCTGGCCCGGTATGAGGCCGAGGGTCTGGAGGGGTTGGCGGACCGGTCGCACCGACCGGCTGGCTGTCCGCACCAGATGCCGGCGTCGGTGGAGGCGGCGGTGCTGGAGCTACGGCGGCAGCGGCCCTATTGGGGTCCGCGGCGGATCGCGCTTGAGTTCGGGCGCCGGAAGGTGGTGCCGCTGCCGTCGGAGTCGGCGATCTACCGGTGTCTGGTGCGGGCCGGGGTGATCGACCCGGGTCTGCGGCGGCGCCGGGGCGAGTCGTTTCGTCGGTGGGAGCGGGCCCGGCCGATGGAGTTGTGGCAGATGGATGTGGTGGGCGGGTTCGCGTTGGCCGACGGGTCGACCGCGAAGGCGCTGACCGGGGTGGATGACCATTCCCGGTTCTGCGTGTCGGCGCGGTTGATGCCGAAGGAGCGCACCCAGGCCGTGTGTGACGGTCTGGCGGCGGCGATGCGCTGCCACGGTGTCCCGGAGCAGATCCTGACCGACAACGGGAAGGTGTTCACCGGCCGGTTCGGTCACCCGCCGGTGGAGGTGCTCTTCGACCGGATCTGCCGGGAGAACGGGGTCGAGCACCTGCTGACCGCGCCGCGGTCACCGACCACCACCGGGAAGATCGAGCGGTTCCACCGGTCGTTGCGAGCCGAGTTCGACACCGCCCGGGTGTTCACCAGTCTGGCGGCCGCCCAGGCCGCGTTGGACGAGTGGGTGGGCTACTACAACACCCAGCGCCCGCACCAGGGCATCGGGGACGCCACCCCGGCGAGCAGGTTCCTGCCCGAGGCCGGTGACCAGGGTGGGGTGGTGGCGCGGATCCCGGTCCAGCGCCGCCCCGAGCGTCCCGGCGAGACCTGGGTGTCGCGCAAGGTCACCAGCAACGGGGTGGTCTGCGTGGGCTGGCAGCTGGTCAGCCTCGGCAAGCACCGGGCCGGTTCCCGGGCCGACGTCCTGGTCACCGACGGGCTGCTGCAGTTCTGGATCGGCGGCGAACTTCTCAAGACCGTGGCCCGGGACAACGACAAGCCGATCCGCAACAAGCACGCCGCAGGCACCAGCCCGCGGCCCTAATCTCACAACTGGAGTGTCAAGGATCAACCGAACACGATCCGTCAAGGATCAACCGAAGGCCTACAGGGGCACCAAATGTGATCGCGCGGGGCGGCAACGGCTTGCGCAGGCCCCGCGACGGGCATCGGCAGTCATGGACGAGACGTGGGACCTCTGGATACCTGACGTGGGTGCGACCGGGCTGTCCTTCGCCCGCACCGTGGTCGACGGGACGGCCGCGCGCGACCGGGTGCTGGTGCACGCGGCGCCGCCGAAGCTCGAGGTCACCGTTCGGGGCGAGGACGGTGCCGTGGTCGCCACCGGCACAGATCTGCAGCGCGGCGCACCAGGCCCGATGACCTACCTGGTGCGCTCCGGCGACCAGGTCCGGCTCGAGGACGGCTGGCCCACCGACGGGGACCTCGGTCGACTCGTCATCCTGCCCGGCGGCGAGACCGGCGTCCTCGTGCAGTGGTGGCACGCCGACGACAAGTCCGAGTGGCGCTGGCAGGTGGAGTTCACCAACCACGTCTGACAGGGGCGCCACGAACGCGGGCAAGAAGGGCGATTTGAGCATTTCTTGACGTTTTGGACGAGATCTTATGGCAGGCTCCCTGGCCGAGGGATCGGCCCCGGTCGACGGCGGAACGCGGCGCACCCGGGGCGGTCTTGCCGCGGCGCGCTCGCGCCATCACGTGCTCAGGAGGATCCGTGTCGACCACACCCCGTCCATCCCATCGCTCCGTGAAGATCGCCCGGCTCGGCGCCGTCGTCATCGGCCTGATAGCCACGCTTGCGTTGATCTTGCCCTCGGCGGCGCCGGCGGCCACCCGACAGGTCAGCAAGGGCCAGCTGGCGGCAGCCAGCACGGCGGTCGAGAAGTCGGGCGTCGATGGCGTTGCCTGGTACGTGGACGCGGCCGCCAACCGGGTCGTGGTGACGGCCGACAGCTCCGTGTCCGCTGACGACGTGGCCACCATCAAGCGACAGGCCGGCACCGCCGCGAGCGCTATCCGGATCGGGCGGGCGACAGGTGCGTTCCGTCCGCTGGTCTCGGCCGGCGACGCCATCTACGGCACCCGCTACCGCTGCTCTCTGGGGTTCAACGTGGTCAGCGGGAGCACGTACTACTTCCTGACCGCCGGGCACTGCGGGAAGTCCGAGAAGAACTGGTGGACGAGCGCGAACCGCAGCACGCTGATCGGCCCGACCATCGGCTACAGCTTCCCCGACAACGACTACTCGCTCGTGCGCTACGACAACACGACTCTGACCCACCCCGGTGGCTTCACGGTCGCCGACGCGGTCGTCGGCGAGACGGTCACGCGGAAGGGCTCGACCACGGGCGTCCACAGCGGCCGGGTGACCGCGCTCAACGTCACGGTGCGCTACCAGGGCGGCGGCACGGTCCGGGGAATGATCCAGACCACCGTCTGCGCCGAGCCGGGCGACTCGGGTGGCCCGCTGTACGACGGGACGAAGGCGCTCGGTCTCACCTCCGGCGGCAGTGGTGACTGCAAGACCGGTGGGACGACCTTCTTCCAGCCTGTCCGCGAGGCGGCCAACGCCTATGGCGTCACCATCTACTGAGCGCCCAGGCCTCTCCGACGTGGTGTCGCGG
>JAVEDA010000073.1 GCA_030841195.1 Actinomycetota bacterium
TGCTGCAGCGCAAGCTGCGGGTGGGCTTCGCCAAGGCGGGCCGGCTGATGGACCTGATGGAGAGCCGCGGCATCGTCGGGCCGTCCGAGGGATCCAAGGCGCGCGACGTCCTGGTACTGCCCGACGAGCTGGACGGAGTGCTGCTCACCCTGCGCGGTGAGTGACCTCCGTCACTGATTCATCCTGTTGCAGCAACGTGATCACTCAGGGTGTGCTCTCGGCTGGTCGACAGTGAGGGTGGTCCCTAGACTGGGGCCTCTCATCACGGGGCGACGGGGAGAAGGAGAACTGGTGTCCATCGGCACGACCCTCGCTGCGGCGCGGGAGACGGCCGGACTCTCCCTCGAGGACGTCGCTGCGGCCACCCGGATCCGCCGCACCCTCATCATGAACATCGAGGACGACGACTACTCGGCCTGCGGTGGCGACTTCTACGCCCGCGGCCACCTGCGCAACATCGCCGTCGCGGTCGGGCTCGACCCGGCCCCGCTGCTGGCCGAGTTCGACGCGGCCCGACCGGAGGCGGCCCCGGCCCGCGCCACCGAGGTCTTCGAGGCCGAGACGACGACCTGGAAGGAGCGCCGCGGCGGCCCCAACTGGAGCGCGGCGATGGCTGCTGCGCTCGTCCTGGTCATCGCCTACGGCCTGGTGCAGGCGTTCTCCGGCTCCGGCGGTGGTGGCCACGATGTCGCCGACCCGGGCCGCACCACCAGCGCACCGCCGAGCACCAGCGCGCCCGCGTCGCCGACACCGTCCGACGACGACAGTGCGGTGGCCCAGGCCCCGCGCGGCAAGGTGACCGTGGCGGTTCTGGCCACCGACCGCAGCTGGGTCCAGGTCACGACCACCAGCGGCCAGGAGCTGTTCCAGGGGCTGCTGCAGCCGGGCCAGGAGAAGACGTTCACCGACAAGACCCGGCTCAAGCTGGTGATCGGCAACGCGGGCGGGGTCGAGCTGACCGTCAACGGCAGCGCGATCGGTGCTCCCGGGCGCCGCGGCCAGGTAGCCCGGGTGCAGTTCACGCCCGAGGATCCCGCTGCGGGCTGAGGCGGCTCCGCGCGCGGATAGGCTGCGGCTCATGCCCACCGCCCCGACGGGCCGGCGCGTCGCGCTGGTCACCCTCGGCTGCGGCCGTAACGAAGTCGACTCCGAGGAGCTCGCCGGCCGCCTCGCCGCCGACGGCTGGCTGCTCGTCGCCGAGCCCGGTGACGCCGACGTGGCACTGGTCAACACCTGCGGGTTCGTCGAGGCCGCCAAGAAGGACTCGGTCGACACCCTGCTCGCGGCGGCGGACCTCAAGGAGGGTGGCCGGACCAAGGCGGTCGTGGCCGTGGGCTGCCTGGCGGAGCGGTACGGCGAGCAGCTGGCCGAGGCGCTGCCGGAGGCCGATGCGGTGCTCGGCTTCGACGACTACGCGGACATCTCGGCCCGGCTCCAGGGCATCCTCGCCGGCGAGGCGCACGTGCCGCACGTCCCGCGGGACCGCCGCCGGCTGCTGCCGATCGCGCCGGCCGACCGCGCGGCTGATCCGGATCAGTCCCGACCCGACCTGTCCCGCCCCGACCTGCCGGCCGGGGTCGCACCGGCCTCGGGGCCGCAGCCGCTGCGGATGCGCCTCGGCGACGGGCCGACTGCTGCGCTGAAGCTGGCCAGCGGCTGCGACCGCCGCTGCACCTTCTGCGCGATCCCGACCTTCCGCGGCTCGTTCGTGTCCCGCCGTCCGCACGAGGTGCTGGCCGAGGCCGCGTGGCTGGCCGGCCAGGGCGTGCGGGAGCTGGTGCTCGTGAGCGAGAACTCCACGTCGTACGGCAAGGACCTCGGGGACATCCGGCTGCTCGAGTCGCTGCTGCCGGACATCGCCGCGATCGACGGCGTCGCACGGGTCCGGGTCAGCTACCTGCAGCCGGCCGAGATGCGGCCGGGCCTGGTCGAGGCGATGTCGTCGACGCCAGGGGTGCTGCCCTACTTCGACCTGTCGTTCCAGCACGCGAGCGGGCCGGTGCTGCGCCGGATGCGTCGGTTCGGCGACACCGAGCGGTTCCTCGAGCTGGTGGCCACGGTGCGGGCGGCGGCGCCGACGGCCGGCATCCGGTCCAACGTGATCGTCGGGTTCCCGGGGGAGACCGAGGCCGACCTGGCCGAGCTGGAGCGCTTCCTCACCGAGGCGCGGCTGGACGTCGTCGGTGTCTTCGGCTACTCCGACGAGGACGGCACCGAGGCCGCGACCCTGGACGGGAAGCTGCCGGAGGACGTCGTCGCGGCGCGGGTCGAGCGGGTCACGGGGCTGGTCGACGAGCTGGTGACGCAGCGCGCCGAGGAGCGCGTCGGGGAGACCGTGTCGGTCCTCGTCGAGGAGCTGAACTCCGCGGCCGGCACCGCGGAGGGTCGCGGCGCGCACCAGGGCCCCGAGGTCGACGGCACGACCACGCTGCTGGCCCGCCCCGGCCCGGCGTACGAGGTGGGCGAGATCGTCACGGCCGTGGTCGTCGACAGCCACGGCGCCGACCTGGTCGCCCAGCCGACATCGTGACCGAGCCGACCCCGGCGGTCAGCGCCTGGAACATCGCGAACGCACTGACCGTCCTGCGGCTGGTGCTGGTGCCGGTCTTCCTGGTGCTGCTCTTCCACGACGACGGTCACGACGACGTGTGGCGGGTGCTGGCCTTCGTGGTCTTCGCGGTGGCGTCGGTGACCGACCGGGTGGACGGCGAGATCGCGCGGCGGCGAGGCATCGTCACCGACTTCGGGAAGATCGCCGACCCGATCGCCGACAAGGCCCTGATCGGGGCGGCGCTGGTCGGGCTGTCGCTGCTCGACGAGCTCGCGTGGTGGGTCACCGTGGTGGTGCTCGTGCGCGAGATCGGGGTGACGCTGCTGCGGTTCTTCGTCATCCGGCACGGCGTCATGCCGGCCAGCCGCGGCGGCAAGGTCAAGACGATGCTGCAGGCCGTCGGCATCGGGCTGCTGGTGCTGCCGCTCGGCGGTGTGCTGCACTCGGTGGCTCTGCTGATCATGTACGTCGCCGTGGTGGTCACGGTCGTCACGGGGGTCGACTACGTGGCCCGCGCCGTGCGACTGCGCCGGACCAGCGAGCGCACGGTGCTCAAGCGGGCCCGGCGCGCCGGGCCGCCGTGACCCTCGGGCTCGCCCGGGAGGTACACGAGGCGCTGCTCGAGCGGGGCGAGACGGTGGCGGTCGCGGAGTCGTTGACCGGTGGCGCGCTCGGGGCCGCGCTGGTTGCGGTGCCGGGGGTGTCGGCCACGTTCCGCGGCGGGGTGATCGCCTACGCCACCGGGCTGAAGGCCGAGCTGCTCGGCGTCGACGCTGCACTGCTGGCCCGGCGCGGTCCGGTCGACCCCGAGGTGGCGGTGGCCATGGCCGCGGGGGTGCGCCGGCGTCTCGGGGCCACCTGGGGACTGGCGACGACCGGGGTCGCCGGCCCCGACCCGCAGGACGGCCACCCGCCCGGGGCGTTCTTCGTCGCGTTGGCCGGGCCGGACGGCTCCCGGGTCGAGGCCCTGGCGCGCGACGGCGACCGGGCTGCGGTGCGGGCGGCGGCCGTCGACGCCGCGCTCGCGCTGCTCCGCACCGCGGTCACGGCCGGGAACGCATCAGGATGATTACAGCGTTACACTCGGCAGCACTCGCTCCACCGGCTACGGTGGAGATCGCTACCAGCCCGGCTCGCCCGGCCCGCGAAGGAGACGTTGCCCGATGATCCTGCTCCGCCGCCTGCTCGGTGACGTGCTCCGGGAGCACCGCCGGGAGCAGGGCCGCACCCTGCGCGAGGTCTCGGCCGCCGCCCGGGTCTCTCTCGGCTACCTGTCCGAGGTCGAGCGCGGGCAGAAGGAAGCGTCCTCCGAGCTGCTCGGCTCGATCTGCGAGGCGCTGGAGGTCCCGCTCTCCGAGGTCCTGCGCGACGTCAGCGACAACCTGGCGCTTGCCGAGGCCCTGGCGGAGCTGCCGCAGGTGCCGGTCGCCGCGCCTACCCGGCTGCACGTCACCAACGTGGCCGCATAGACCGGTCGTCGCCCGGGTACAAGAACCACAGCGTTCGCCCGTCCACCCCACGTCAACGGGGGTGTGGACGGGCGTTCGTCCGTCGGGGGTCGGCTCGGCCGTCAGCGGGGCTGGCAGCGTGGGCACCAGTACGACAGCCGCTGGTGCGGCGGGTCGCCCTGCTCGGCGGACCGGATCGCCGTCCCGCACCGGCGGCACGGCTTGCCGGCCCGGCCGTACACCCAGTTCTCCGCCCCCCGCCGCGGGTCGCCGGTGGTGACCTGGGCCGGGCGCTCCTTGTTGGCCGTGAGCAGCCGGTGGGCCCGGTCGACGGCCGCCGGGAGGTCGACCTCGCGGACGGGAGTCCACGGGGAGACGCCCAGCAGGAAGCAGACCTCGGCCCGGTAGAGGTTCCCGACACCCGCCAGGTTGCGCTGGTCGAGCAGCGCCGGACCGATCTCGCGGTCGGGGTCGGCGGCGAGCCGGCGTACGGCCTCCTCGGGGTCCCAGTCCGGCCCGAGCAGGTCCGGGCCGAGGTGGCCCACCGCGTCGCCCTCGTGGTCCCTGGGCAGCAGCTCGATCACCGGCAGCCGGTAGCCGACCGCCTGCCAGGTGTCGTTCTCCAGCAGCAGCCGCACCTCCCGCT
>JAVEDA010000103.1 GCA_030841195.1 Actinomycetota bacterium
CACGATCGCGCGACTGACGTAGCCGTCGCGGGGAGCGCCGCAAGGCCACTCTCAGAAGGCTACGACGATGAATCACTCACTTCAGCACAACTCGGAGACGACCTCTCACGACGTCTCGGAACACACCACCAGTACGGCGTTGGTCCTCGGTGGCGGCGGATCGGCAGGCAATGCGTGGCTGATCGGTGTCATCGCCGGCCTGGGTGAGGCCGGGTTGGATGTGACCGAGGCCGATCTGATCGTCGGGACGTCGGCCGGATCGACCGCCGCGGCCCAAGTAGCTGGCGCGCCCCCGGCCGAGCTGCTAGCCGCCATCCTTGCCGCCCCGGCCCAACCACGGACTGGACCGGCCGGATCCGGCCGTGGACCCGTCCCGACTCGGCCCGCGACGAACCACCTGGAGACAACGAGCGCAATCATCGCCGCCGCCGAGGATGCGACCGACATGCGCCGCAGACTGGGTGCGTGGGCGCTCGAGACGGCTGCGGCGTCGGACGGCCCCGGGCAGCGATGGCGCGCTACCGTCGCCGCTCGGCTGCCCAGTCTGCGTTGGCCGCAACGGCGGATGCTCATCACGGCGGTCGATGCCCATACCGGTGAACCGGTCGTGTTCGACCGCCACAGCGGGGTCGACTTGGTGGACGCCGTAGCCGCCAGCTGTGCCAGTGGCTTCGCCTACGGCATCGGCGGCAGCCGATACATCGACGGCGGCTACCGATCCAACGCCGACAATGCCGATCTGGCAGCCGGATACGCACGGGTGCTGGTGCTGTCACCATTCGGCGGCAGATCACGGACTCCGGTGGACTGGGGCCTGCATCTCGCCACCCAGGTCGACGAGCTCCGAGCACGCGGCAGCAGAGTCGAAACGGTCTTCCCGGACAGTGACTCGCGCACCGCGTTCGGCGACAACGTGATGGATCTGTCAACGCGTCCGCCCGCTGCCCGAGCCGGTCATGACCAAGGCAGAGCCCTCGCCGAGCAGCTCACCGGATTCTGGCGCTGAGTGAACGAGGCTGTGGACAACTCGGCGGCGGGCGACGCGGATTTTCGTAGGTTCTTCGGAACAGAAGACGACACCCGATGGAGGTCAGCATGACCGCGTTCCGCGTCACCCCCGCCGAGCTGATGGGCCTGTCGCAGCAGGTGCACGGCACGGCCGGCTCGATCGAGTCCGAGCTCGCCGGCCTGCGCAGCCGGGTCCTGCCGATCAGCGGCACCTGGACCGGGCAGGCCCAGGACCGGTTCCAGGCCCTGTACGACGAGTGGAACCGCAGTGCCCAGGGCCTCCAGCAGGCCCTGGCCGGCATCAGCCAGCTCCTCTCGCAGGCCGGCCAGTCCTACGACGAGGCCGAGCGCCGGATCGCCGGGAGCTTCGCGGGGCGCTGATCCCCACCCTCGAAGGCATGTGACGCCGACGATCTTGGCGGCAACGATTCCGTCACGATCACGGCGCGGGTCTCGGCACGGCCTGCGGCACTGCGGCAGGTTGGGCCCCGCACTTGCTCACCGGGCCGCGCACGCCCGACCCAGGGCGTCACGCGGACTCGAGGAGGCTGTCGCACATGGCGGCAGGGTCGGTGACCGTGGCCGCTCTGCGGCACCGGCCGCGGCAGGCCGTGCTCGTGGTGGTCCTCGCGGCCGTCGTCACCGGCGCTGCCGCCCTCGGCCCGCTGTACGCCCGCGCCGTCGAGCAGTCGGTGGTGCGCAACGTCGTCGACGACGCACCACCGGCCCAGAGCACCCTGGTCGTGACCGACCGCGCCGACCCGGCCGCGTCCCCGGTCGAGCTCGCCCGCACCGTGCGGGGAGCCGTGCCGCCGCAGTTCGGCGCCCCCATCGGCGGCGCCGAGGCGCCGCTGCAGCTGGACCCGGCCGGTGCCGGCGACCCGGTGCGGACCCGGTTGACCAGCCGGGACGGCCTGTGCCGGCACGTCAGCGTGCGCGCTGGCCGCTGCCCGCGCGCGGCGGGTGAGCTGCTCGTCAGCGGCCGGACCGCGGCTACCGTCGGGCTGCGCCCAGGCACCGGGGTCACCCTGCGCGGTGCTGCCGCGGCCGACGGCAGCCGGATCGCGGCGCCCGCCACCGTGGTCGGTGTCTACGACCTGGCCGACACATCCGGGCGCTACTGGGCCGGACGCGGGACACCACCTCCGGTCGCCCGGGCCGCGCCCGAGGAGCAGAGCACGGTGGCCGTCGACGACGTGTTCACGGTGTGGGCGACCCTTGCCGCGCAGCCCTGGCCGGACCTGACGACCCACCTGGACATCCCCCTGCTGGCGGACCGGGTCGACCTGCAGGGCCTGCCGACCGTGCGCGGGGCGACGGCGGCCGTCGACGAGCGGGCCGGCACTGTCGGCGGGTCGGCGGCGAGCTCCATCGGCCCGCTGCTCGACTCCACCAACGAGCAGCGAGAGCAGTCGCGCAGCGTCATCCCGTTGCTGGCGGCTCAGCTCGCCGTGCTCGGCATCGTGGTGCTCGCGTTCGTCTGCGCCGCGGCCACCGAGCAGCGGCGACCCGAGATCGCGCTGGCCCGCCTCCGTGGCCACGGCAGCCGCGGGGCCGCCGTGATGCTGCTGCGCGAGCTCGGGGTGATGGTGCTCGCCGGTGGCGTGATCGGCACCGCCCTGGGCTGGCTGACCGCCGTGGTCAGCGCCGCGCTGTGGCTGGAGCCGGGGGTGACGGTGGAGGCCCGCTGGCCGGTGACCGGCGCGGTGCTGGCCTCTATGGTCGCCGGGCTGCTCGCCATCCTCGCCGCCGCCACGCCCACGCTCCGCCAGCCGCTCACGTCGCTGCTGCGCCGGGTGCCGCCGCGGGCGTCGACGCTTCAGGTCGGGCTGGTCGAGGGCGCCGTGGTCGCCGCCGCCGCGGCCGGCGTGGTCACCCTGTTGACGGGCGACGGCGGACCGGTCGCCCTGCTCGCACCGGGGCTGCTGGCCATCGCCGGCGGGCTGCTGCTCGCGCAGGCGACGATCCCGACGGCCGGACCGCTCGCCCGCCTGGCGCTCCGGCGCGGCCGGCTGCCGTCGGCGCTCGCCGGGTTGCAGATCGCCCGCCGACCGGCCCTGCGCCGGCTGATCGCCATCATCACGGTGGCCTGCGCGCTGCTCGTCTTCGCGGTGGACGCCTGGACCGTGGCCGGGCGCAACCGGACCGCCCGGGCCGAGGTCGAGGCCGGCGCGCCGGTCGTGCTCGGCGTCGATGCCACCAGCCCGAAGGCGCTGCGGGACGCCGTGCTCGACATCGACCCCGAGGGTCGCTTCGCGACACCGGTCGTGACCGTGTCGTCGGTCACCGCGGCTGGCCCGCGCACCACAGCGGTCGAACCCGCTGCCTTCGTCCGGATCGCCCGGTGGGCCGGCGACGCAGGAGTCCCGAAGGCGGACGACCTCGCCCAGCTCCGGCCGCCGCCGGTCGCCCCGGTGCGGCTCACCGGCGACCGGGTCGAGGTGCACGCGAGGGTCACAGCCCAAGGCATCCCGAGGTTCAGCCGTGACCCGGTGCCCGACCTCGCCCCGATCCGGCTGGTGCTGGGGGTCGAGACCCAGGACGGGCTGGTCCACCCCGTGTCGCTGGGTGTGACCAGTCCGACGCGGAGCACCTACCGCGCCACGGTCCCGTGCAGCGAGGGCTGCCTCCTGCGTACCGTGACCGTCACTCGCACGTTCGGCGACTTCGCCGACGCCGCCGTCAAGGTCTTCATGTTTGACCTTTCTGCCGGCACAGGGACCGACCTCACGCCAGTCGATCTCGACGCCACGACCTCCGACGCGTGGCAGTCGCTGCCACTGCCCGGCGACGCGTTCGGCGACGCCTCCGTGGTCCAAGGCCCCGCCCTCGTGTTCGGCGGGAACTCCTACGGGCCGCCGCTCACCGTGCAACGCGCCGACCGGCCGACCGTCGCGAACGCCATCACCGCCGGCAACCTGCCCAAGCCGCTGTCCACCAACGGCAGCGCGCCGGTCGGCTCGGTCGTCGGGCCAGACCTGATGGGCGGCCAGGTCGTCTTCCAGGTTGTCGGCACAGTCCCGCAGGTCCCCCGGGCCGGCACCCGCGCCCTGATCGTCGATCTGGCCAGCGTCGTCACCGGCCCGGTCGCCGGGGCGGGCACCACGTCGTACGACGTGTGGCTGGCCAGCGACGACCCGGCCCAGGAGCGAACCCTGCGCCGCCATCTCGCGGCACACGGGCTGCAGGTCACTTCCCGCGACACGACCGGTGCCCACGCAGTTGCCTTCGAGAGCGAGGGGCCGTCGCTCGCACTGCGGCTGTCGCTGCTGGCGGGGCTGGTCTCCGTGCTGCTCGCCAGCGCGACCCTCGTGGTGGGCGTCGCCACCTCGGGCGCCAGCCGGGCCCGCGACCTCGCCGGGCTGCGGCTGGTCGGCGTCTCCGCCCGGACGGTGCGGCAGGCGTCGGTGCGCGAGCACCTCGTGGTGGCCGTGCTCGGCGTGCTCGCCGGCACCACCCTGGGCCTGGTCGCCGCGCAGGCCGCACTGCCCGACATCCCCCTGTTCGCGATCCCCAACAGGGCTCTCCCGCTCGATCTCAGCCCAGCCTGGACGGCGGTCACTGTCACCGCCCTCGGCTGCCTGCTGCTGCTCTGCACGGTGTCGGTCGCGGTCGGTCGAGCCCTGGCTCACGCGGCTGTCCCGGCCCGGCTGCGGGAGGGCCGATGAGCGCCGGCTGGGCCACCTCGCTGCGGCTCGCGCTGGCCGGGCTCTGGTTCCGGCGCAGCACTGCCCTGATCGTTCTCGTGCTCGCCACGGTGGCCAGCGCCGCGGCGGTGATCGCGCCGCTCTACTCGCGCGCGGCCGAGGAGTCGATCGTCCGGGACACGCTTGCCCGGGCCGACGCGTTCACCCTGTCCGTCCAGGTCTCGGTGCCGCAGGGGGGGTCCCAGGCGGGCCTGGGCCCGGCCTCCGATGGCAGCTTCGCGGTGCAGGTGGCGAACCAGCACTTGACCAACCCGGCCTTCGGGAAGCCCAGGCTGGCCTACACCGGCCGCGGGAAGTACACGCCGGCCGCCGGGCCTATCAAGGGTTCCGAGGTGGTCGGCCAGGTGGTCGAGCGCGCCGGTCTCTGCGAGCACCTGACGCTCGCGGCCGGGCGCTGCCCGAAGTCCGCCACCGAGGCGCTGTTCACCCGGCGCAGCCTGCAGCTGGTGGGCGGCAAGCTGGGCGGGACCGTCCAGGTCGAGCTGCCCGAGTCGGTGGACGTCACCACCGGGGCCATCCCGCCGGTGCTGACGCTGCGCGTGGTGGGCACCTTCGACCCGGTGCCGGTGCAGTCGCCCTACTGGGCCGGCCGACCCTACTTCAGCGTGTACTACCCCTTTGCCCATATCTTTGCCCGAGAGTCGGTCCCGCCGGTCGCCGACCCGGTGTTCGTCGGCCCCGGGGCCGCGCGGCTGGCCCGCATCACGACGTACACGGTGGACGTGCCCGTGCTGCCGGACCGAGTGCGGCTCGACGACGCACCGCTGCTGCAGCGGCAGGTGCGCAAGCTCAGGGACGCCAACGTCGCCTACCTGCTGAGCACCGACTCGCAGCTCCCTGCGGCCCTCGCGCGCGCCGACGACGGTCGTGAGCTCGTGCGGATCGCGGCCCCCCTCGCCGTCACCCAGCTGGTGCTGCTCAGCTGGTGGACCCTCTTCCTCGTGGTGGGCGCGGCCACCGAGGAGCGCTCGCCGGAGCTCGGGCTGGCCAAGCTGCGCGGTCTCACCGCGCGACAGACTCGGCGGTTCGGCCTCGCGGAGGTCTTCCTGCTCCTCGTGGTGGCCGCGCCGCTCGGCACGTTCGTCGGCTACCTGGCGGTGCGGGTTTCGGCTGACCGGGTGTTCGCCCCCGGCACCGAGGTGGTCTTCAGCTGGCCGGTGCTGCTCACCGTGCTGATCGCGGTGGTGGGAGGACTGCTCACGGCCGCGCTGTCCTCGCGGCAGGTGTTCCGGCGGCCGGTGTCCGAGCTGCTGCGCCGGGTCCCGCCGCGGCGCGCCGGGCGCGCGGCCGGGCTGGTCGACGGCGTCGTGGTGGTGCTGGCCACCGCCGGGGTCGTGCAGCTGGTGAGCGACCGCGGCGGCCGGCCGAGTCCGGTGGCCCTGCTGGGGCCGGGCATGGTCGCCGTGGCCGGCGGGCTGCTGGCCGCCCGGATCCTGGTGCGGGTGGCGCGCCGGCGTACGGCCTTGTCGATGGACCGCGGCCGCGCGGCCGGGGTCGTCGGCTGGGCCGGCGTCGCCCGCCGCCCCGGCACGGCCAGGATCGCCTCGGTGCTCGCGGTGGCCACCTGCCTGCTCATCGTCGGGGTGCAGGCGTGGACCGTCGCCGAGCGCAACCGGGCCGAGCGGTCCAGCGCCGAGACCGGCGCCGCGGTGGTGCTGCAGGTGCGCGCACCCAGCTCGCAGGCGCTGCTGGACGCAGTGCGCAGGGCCGACCCATCCGGTCGCTACGCGATGGCGGCGGTGCAGCTCTCCTCCGACAACCAGGCGACCCAGCTGCTCGCGGTCGACGCCAGCCGTGCCGACCAGGTGCTCGAGTGGGGTGCCCCCGACGCCCGGCCGTCGCACCGGGTCAGCGAGACCCTGACACCGCAGCTGCCCCCGCCGCTGCGGCTCCGGCCGGGCCGGCTCGAGGTGACGGTCGACCTGCAGCAGGTGCAGTCCCCGTCCCCGCTTCGTCTCACCGCCCGGCTGGACGAGGGCGGGCGCTCGGAGCGCGTCGACCTCGGCGAGCTCCGGCGCGGCCGGCACACGTACGCCGGTCAGCTGCCGCCCAGCTGCGCGGCAGGGTCCTGCCGGCTGGCCGCGGTGGCGGTCGACCACCCCGGTGCCGACATCGACAGCGCCAGCGCCACGTTCCTGCTCGAGTCGATCGCCCTAGTGCCGCGAGGATCCAGTACCGCGCAGCCCCTGGTCCGGTCGTTCCGGGTGCCGGGGGCCTGGCGGCCGAGCGCGCCCACGGTCGGGGGCCCCGACATCCAGCTGCGCCCAGGACAGTCGCTGCGGGTCGAGCTGCGCACGCCCGGCGGACCGTTCGCCGAGCTCGTCCACGGTGACTCGCCGGAGCCACTGCCCGCCATCGCGGGAGCCGGCGCGGCCAACCCGGCGGCCAGTGAGGGCGGCGTGCCGGTCGGCGAGACCACCGGCCTGGACGGCACACCGCTGCGGTTCCTGGTCGCGGACACGCAGCCCTATCTCCCTCGACTCGGGAAGGGCGCCGCACTCGTCGACCTCGGGCTGGCGCTGCGGCTGTCCGACGAGGCGACCCTCGGTGACCGCGAGGTCTGGCTGTCGCGGGACGACTCTGGGGACGAACGGGTGCTGCGGGCCCGGCTGGCCAAGGCCGACATCGACGTCCTCGGGCGCGAGACCAGCGGGGAGCTGGAACGCGTGTACGCCGGCGACGGCGCCGTGCTGGCGCTGCGGCTGCTGCTCGTCTGCGGCGCGGCCGCGGTCGTGGTGGCCGTCGGCGCGCTGCTCGTGGCGGCCTACGTCGGTCGCCGACAGCGCGCGTACGAGGTTGCGGCACTGCGCGTCGTCGGGCTGCGACGTCGCACTGTGCGCGCGCTGCTGCTGCGCGAGAACGTCGGCACGGTCGTCGTCGCGCTCGCTTCGGGCGCGGTGGCCGCGGTCGTCGCGAGCTGGGTGGTGCTGCCGGCACTGCCCCAGTTCGACGACCCGTCGGAGTTCGTCCCCGTGCGGTACACGCCCGACGCGGCCTCGGCCTGGGCGGCCGTGGGCGGCCTCGGTCTGCTTCTCGTCGCGGTCGGCCTCGCGGTCGCCGCCCTGCAGCTGCGCAGCGGTCGTCCCGACCGCCTGCGGGAAGGAGTCAGATGAGCGGGATACCTGTGTCGGCCCACGGCCTGGTGCACATCTACCGGTTGGAGGGCAACGACGTCGTCGCGCTGTCCGGCGTCGACCTCGACGTCGCCGCCGGCGAGGTGGTCGGCCTGCTCGGCCCCTCCGGGTCGGGGAAGTCGACGCTGCTCAACCTGTTCGCCGGGCTGCTGCGGCCGAGCGCCGGCCGGCTCACCGTCGGGTCGCACGAGATCGCCAGGATGGACGAGCGCGGCCTGGCCCGGATGCGGGCCGGCGACGTCGGCGTGGTGCTGCAGGGAGCGATGCGCAACCTGCTCCCCTACGCGACACCGATCGACAACGTGCGGTTCGCCCAGCGCGGCGCGCGCAAGCTCGGCCGCGGTGGAGACAGCGAGATGGACGCCGGCCTGCTGCCCGAGCCGGACGAGGTGCTCGGCCTGGTGGGCCTCGGCGAGCACGCGCACACCTCGCTGACCGCTCTGTCGCCGGGGCAGCGCCAGCGGCTTGCGGTCGGCGTCGGGCTGGCCGCGCGTCCCGGGCTGCTGCTGCTCGACGAGCCGACCAGCCAGCTCGACCACGAGGGTCGCGACGAGGTGCTCGCCG
>JAVEDA010000110.1 GCA_030841195.1 Actinomycetota bacterium
GGGCTACCTGCTCGGCCGGCCCGGACGGATCGGCCTCACCGCCCTCGAGGGTGCCGGCGCCTGACGGGCTCAGCTCTCCCGGCGTACGTCCTGAGGGTCCTTGTCGGGCCGCAGCCCGCGCCAGGAGGGGTGCCGCATCCGCCCGTCGCGGGTCCACTCCGAGAACGTGACCTCGCCCACCAGCCGCGGCGTCACCCAGTGCGCGTCCTTCGCGTGGGCGCGCGGCACCTCGTCGGCGAACGGCGACGTGCTCCGCTCCGCCGCCCGCAGCCGGGTCCCCAGGTCGGCCAGCACCCGGTCGCTGAAGCCGGTGCCCACGTGACCGGCGTACACGAGCCTCCCGTCCTGGTCCGGTACGCCGAGCAGGAGCGACCCGATGCCACCCTGCCGACGGCCGGCGCCCGGGGACCAGCCGCCCACGACGACCTCCTGCATCCGGACGTGCTTGACCTTGATCCAGTGCGGCGAGCGGCGCCCCGGCAGGTAGACCGAGTCGTGCCTCTTGGCCAGCACGCCCTCGAGGCCCTGCGCCTTGGACGCAGCCAGCGCCTCGGCGCCCTGGCCGTCGAACGCCGGTGGGACCGCCCAGCGGTCGCCGGCCAGCTCGAGCCCCTCGAGGGCCGCCCGGCGCTCGTCGTACGGCGCGCCGACCAGGGAGGTCCCGTCGACGTGCAGCACGTCGAACACCAGGAGGCTGACGGGCACCCGGTCGAGCAGCGCCGGCCCCGGAGCGCGGACGTGCATCCGGGCCTGCAGCTCGCCGAAGCTGGGCCGGCCGGCCTCGTCGAACGCGACGACCTCGCCGTCCAGGATCATCCGGTGGTCGCGCAGCTGGTGGGCCAGGCCGGCCAGCTCCGGGTAGGTGGCCGCGACCTCCCGGTCGTTGCGGGTCAGCACCCGCAGGTCACCGCGGTCGTGGTAGACGACCGCCCGGACCCCGTCCCACTTCATCTCGAAGGCCCAGCGCTGCTCCTGCTCGGGCGGCGGCAGCGCCCCGGGGCTCGCGAGCATCGGCCGGACGAGCGGCAGCGTGTCGGACACGGGTCAATTCGTACCGCACCGGACGGCTGTGCTTCACTCGTTCCTTCGACCACCCCCACCCCCGGAGTGATCTCGAGTTGCCTGCCGGCCGCCACCGCAAAGCCCTTCGCCCGCGGGCGCGGCTGCAGCGATGGGTGGCCATGACGGCACCGGTGCTCGCGGCGGTGGCCGTGATCCCGGTTGCCGCAGCGCTCGAACCGGCTGACGGGACGAGCCGGACCACCACGGCGACCGCGCAGCACGCCATCCCGGCGGACCGGGTCCAGGCCCACCGGGCCTCCCGCGACCGGGTGCGCCCGGAGCCACCGGCCCCGAGCATGGCCGATGTCGTCGGCCTGGCCGTGGCTGTCGACCAGCCGCCAGCCGCCGCGGACCTGTCACCTCGGTGGGCGACGGCCGACCTCAACGTCTGGAGCCAGACCGACGAGGACAGCCGCCGGCTCATCGTCGTGCCGGCCGGGGACAAGGTGCAGGTCACCGGCATCGCCCGCGGGCCGTGGGCGCAGGTCGCCCGCGGTGACCATCTGGGCTGGGTGCACAAGGCCTACTTGGCCCGCAGCAAGCCGACTGCCGGCGTCGCGGTGAGCGCCCACATATCCGGGGCTCCGTGCCCGGACGGCTCGGCGGTGGAGAGCGGCCTGAGGCCGCACACGATCGAGGTCTACCGGGCCGTGTGCGCGGCGTTCCCGGCCGTCACCAGCTGGGGCGGCCTCTCCGGCTCCGGCGGCGACCACGGCGCCGGGATGGCGCTGGACATCATGTGCACCGGGTCACTCGGCGACGCGATCGCGGCCTACGTCCGCGCGCACGCCAGCGAGCTGGGCGTGAGCTATGTGATCTGGTCGCAGCACATCTGGACGGTGCAGCGCAGCAGCGAGGGCTGGCGGGCGATGCCCGACCGCGGGTCGACCACGGCCAACCACTACGACCACGTGCACGTCAGCGTGTACTGAGGCCCGCCCGCAGGGTCGTCCGCACCAGCACGACGGAGGCACCCACCGCGCTGACGAGGGCTGCCACGGACAACCACACGCAGCCGCCCCACTCGACGTGGACCGTTGCACCTTGCACGGCAGGGATGCGCCCGAACTCGTTCCCGGTAGGCCTGGCCGTACAGCACCAGCGAACCGACTACCCCGGCGAGCAGGCAGGGCACGGCGATCGCTCCCGCCGCCGTGGCTAGATCGCGCGCCGGCACCGGTCGGCCTCGCCGCCCGAGCAGGTAGCCGATCGCGAGCAGGGCGAGGCCGACGGCGCAGACCTAGAGCGCGATGCCGAACCGCGGGCCTTGCCGCAGCGATGCCGACGGTGCCGGCGACGCCGACCCGGCCCGGCACCTCGGCCGTTGGACGCTCGTCGTCCCTGGAGCCAGCGTCGGTCAGGAACTCGGTCTCCCCCACGTCCGGAGTATCTCCTAGTCACCTGCCGTGTGGTGGCAGTGCTGCGACCAGGTCGTCCGGTGCCCGCATCCGCCAGGCATCGGTCACCAGCTCGGCCAGACGCCGGGCGTCCACGGCGTCGAGCCGGAGCATGACCAGCGGCCACCCGTCGTACCCCGGGGTGGTGAAGAAGACGTCGGGCTCGCCGAGCAGGAGAGCCTGCTTCTCCGCCTCGTCACCGACGAACAGCACCGCGATGTCGGTGCGGATGACCCGCTTCTTGCCGGGTGAGCGTTCGGGATACGACCAGACGAACCCCTTGTCGGCAACCCGGTAGTCGAACCCGTCGCTGTCGATCTCCACCACGTGCGGTAGCGCCAGCGCGAGTCGACGGACGTCGTCGGCGTCAGCCATCGCCGCTCCTCCCGGGTGGTCGCCTGGGTACCAGGCTAGGACCTGGCACCGACGCCGAGGCTCCCCGCGCAGGACTGTCGCGCGGGGAGCCTCGATGCGGTGAGCCGCTACCTGACCTGCACCGTCAACGGCCCGCCGGTCGACCCGACATGGTTGGCCGGGTCCGCCGGGACGAAGGTGGCCACCACGGTGTGGGCCCCCTTGGTCACCGTCACGGTGGCGTCGGCCTTGCCCGACGAGACCGCGTCACTGTCGACCACCTCGCCGTCGACCGAGAATTCCACGGTCCCGACAGGTACCCGGTCGGTCTCGAGCACCACCGTTGCCACCATGGACAGCAGGTAGGTCTGCGGGCCGCTCTTGCTCTTGGCCTTCGCAGCGGTCGCCGTGACGTCGGTCGTCGATGTGGCCTTGTCGACCGTGAACGCCACCGGGGCCGAGGTCGAGCCGATGGCCGCCCCAATGTCGTCCGGGACGAAGGTGGCCGTGAGCTGATGACCGCCTGCGGGCAGGTCGGTCGGCAGGTCCAAGGTGGCGACGCCGTCGGTCACCGGAGCCGTCCCAAGGACGCCGGTCTCGGACTCGAACCGGACCGATCCCACCGGGTCACCGCCGCGGCCGAGCTCGACGGTCGCGGTCAGGGTCGCCGGGTTCATGGTGCCGTAGACCTGCGAGGACGGCGTCACGGTGAGCGTCGTGGTCGACGACTCGGCCGCCGGGGTCAGCGCCAGGTCGACGATGACCGGGTCGTGGTCGGAGATGCGGAACTGGTCCGGCGCGTACAACGAGGCGACCTGTCCCGCCGACTTGAAGTTGGTGTTGTAGTCCAGCACCGACGGCTCGTCGGAGTTGATGTGCCATTCGTAGACGCCGGCGACCTGCGGCTGCACCGACGCGGAACCGAAGGCGTAGTCGAGGTAGCCCCACTGGCCGTCGAACACGTAGGAGTACGCATCGGCGCCGATCCGGTCCCGGATCAGGTTCTTGTAGCCGGCCGTCTCCAAGGTCTGGACCGGGCGCTCCATCGCGTAGGAGTTGTAGTCGCCCACGAGCACGACGTCGGGGTCGTCGATGCCGGTCGGATCGCTGTCCAGCCAGCTCGCCAGCGCCGCGGCAGCGTTGGTGCGCACCTGGTCGCAGTTGCCCGAGCCGTCGCCGGCGTCGGGCGCTGTGCACGCGCTGCCCTTGCTCTTCAGGTGGTTGACATCGACGACGAAGCGCGACCCGCTCGCGTTCTGCTCGAACGCTTGCGCAACCGAGGGGCGGCTGCGCGGCGCGGGGTCCCCGCCGTTGACGAACGCCGCCGAGTTGAGTGCGGCCGTCGTCCCGACCGGCGTCACCACGGCCGGCTTGTAGAGCACGCCGACCTTGATGGCGTCGCTGCCGGCCGCGTCGGCCTGACCCGTCCCTGCGTCGACGTCGATGAACGCGTAGGTGCCGGGGGCGGTCGCCGCATTGAGCTCGTCGACAAGGAACTGGATCGCACTGCTCGGGCCGTAGCCGTCGTTCTCGATCTCGTTGATCCCGATGACGTCGGCACCGGTGCCCACGATTCCAGCCACCGTCTTCGGCCACTGCCGGTCGAACTCGGCCTGGCTCTCCGCGCCGCGGCAGTCGATCGGACCGCCGGTCGTGCCGCTCGCGCAGCCGGTGAACGTGTTGAAGAAGTTGAGCAGGTTCATGCCCGCGACGCGCACCGTCGTGCCGTCGGCCCGCGCCGGGGCTGACGTCGGACGCGTGTTGACGGCATGGAAGTCGGGCACGCCGCCTCCCAGCGCACCGATCGGACGGAGCCGGTAGGAGTTCGGGCTGGCCGCGTTGCCGCCCCAGGTGTAGGTGAAGACGCCGACCGTGTTCGTGGCCGTGTCACCGCCACGGAGCGTGTTGCTCGCCGACAGCGGCTGGCCGCCCCTGCCGAACAGGATCGGGTCGGGGTTCTGGGCCTGCGAGGCGTCGTCGAACAGGAGCTGGTTGAGGTTGTTGGCGTCCTGCTGGGCCTGGGCCGGGGCACCGGGCGCGAGGATGCTCGTCGGCTGCGGGAGCCGGCCGCCGGACGACATCAGCACCTCGCCGAACCGGCCGAGCTGGAAGTGCTCGCTGACCGTCAGGGTCTGCGTCATCTTCACGAGCATGCCCTCGTACCGCTCCGGGAAGTCCGCGGACGCGAACGGCAGCGTGACCTGGGTCGGGACGATGGTGTTGCCGGTGCTGCAGACCTCGGGCGCGAAGCCGATGCTGACCTGCGTCTGTCCTTGGTTCTCGCTGGCGTTGCCGGTGACCCGGACCAGGTCGCCGAGATGCACCGTGTCGGCATTGCTGCCCTCGAAGACGAAGACCGCGTCGGAGGTCGCGGAGTTGGCGTCGCTGCCCGGGTCCTGGAGGTAGAAGCCGCGCAGCGCGGGGGACGCACCCTCGTAGTCGCCGACGACGACGCCCTGCGTGGTGACGCTGGTCCCGACCAGTGGCGAGGTCTCGCCGCTGCCTTGGATCTGCCATGCGGGGGTGTAGGTCTGGCCGCAGCCGGAGCCCGTGGAGAAGGTCACCGTCTTGTCGGCAACCATCTCGTTCGGCGGGTCGTTCAGGTCGGAGTCCGTCACGCTCGCGGCGTGCACGGTCAGCGTGCACGAGCCGCCGGTCGGCAGGTCGGACGTCGGGTCCAGCGTGCGCGAGGTCCCCGTGCCGCTGACGGTCAGCGGCTGGTCGCTGCCGCCGCAGGCGAGAGTGAACGCGCCGGTCCCTGTCCCGACCGACTCGGAGAAGGTCACTGTCAGGTTCGCCGACTCGGAGACGTTCGTAGCTCCGTTGGCCGGCGTCGTCTGCGTCACTGTCGGCGCGTCGTCCGGCGGCGGGCCGGTGCACGCGGTGCCGCACGGCGTGGGCGACGGGTCGCCGACGGTGAAGTCGGCAGCGTTGTTGTTCGTGTTCGTGTGCGCAGCGTCGCGGGAGACCGACGTGGCGTTGGTCGTGCCGGCCGCCGGCGAGCCCGCGCCGCCGACGGTGGTGGTCCCCCACCCGACGAGGTCCACCACCGCCGTGGCGGTTGCACTGGCGCACGACGTTCCACAGGTCTGGGCGGTGGCGACGTTGGCGAGGAGCACCTTGCCGCCGGTTCCGGACACTGCGAGCGTCCCCGTGGTGCCGCCGGGGACCTCGTCGTCGGGCGTGGCGACGGTGCCACCGGTGCCTGCGCCCTCGGCGACGATCCAGTAGGCGTGCGCCGGGATGGTGCCGCTGAGCGGGTCGGAGGCCCACGCGGTGCCGGTGGCGGAGGCGTACTGCACCGACCAGCCTGCGAGCGACACCGGGGAGTCGGACTTGTTGTAGAGCTCGATGAAGTCACGCGTGTAGGTGGCGCCCGCGTTGCCGCCACCGCCGTACACCTCGTTGATCACCACCGCCGCGGACGGCGAAACCGCCGCCTGGGCAGTCGTCGGCAGGCCGACCACGAGTCCAGCGACCAGGGCGAGCGCGCCGGCTCCACCGACCAAGCTGCTACGCCGTGCGCGCATGAAGCATCTCCAGTTCGTGACCGCGAGAGGACGACGGGCAGCGCCAGGCCGGATCAGCCGGGGCCCCGCGTCGAAGTGCCGCGAACCTATGCCACCGGCGGCGACAACGTCCAGACTTGTGATGGCAACGACTGTTATGTCATGCGCAATTGTTGCTACCGCGACCACCCGTTCAGGTCATGTCGGTCGAGTGGTCATTTCCGGGGGGCGCCCAGCCGGCGCAGGGCGCCGACGGCCACCTCGTGGTCGGTGGTGAACCAGAACGGCGGCAGCGAGGTGCGCAGGAACCCGGCGTACCGCGCGGTCGCGAGCCGGGAGTCGAGCACCGCGACCACGCCGCGGTCACCGGTCCCCCGGATCAGCCGGCCGGCACCCTGGGCCAGCCGCAGCGCCGCGTGCGAGGCGGACACGGTCATGAAGCCGTTGCCGCCGGCGTCGGCGACGGCCTGGGCGCGGGCCGACATCAGCGGGTCGTCCGGCCGCGGGAAGGGGATCCGGTCGATCACCACCAGCCGGCAGGCGTCGCCGGGCACGTCGACCCCCTGCCACAGCGAGAGGGTGCCGAACAGACACGTCGGCTGGTCGGCCGCGAACGCCGTCACCAGCGCCGCTGTGCGCTCCTCCCCCTGGCACAGCACCGGGACGTCCAGCCGCTCGCGCATCTCGGCTGCGGCGGCCTCGGCAGCGCGCATCGACGAGAACAGCCCCAGGGTGCGGCCGCCGGCCGCCTCGACCAGCGTCGCCAGCTCGTCCATCGCCGCGGGCGAGGCGCCGTCGCGGCCCGGCGGGGGCAACCTGCGGGCGACGTACAGGATGCCCTGGCTCGGGTAGTCGAACGGCGAGCCGACGTCGAGCCCGGTCCACTCCGGGGCGTCGTCGCCGGTGAGCCCCACCTGGCGGGCCACCGGCTCGAACGACCCGCCGAGCTCCAGGGTGGCGCTGGTGAGCACCACCGAGCGCTCGCCGAACAGCGCCTCGCGCAGCAGCCCGTTGACCGACAGCGGCGCGACCTTGAGCACCGACCCGCGACGAGCGTCGTGCGAGACCCACGACACGTCGTACGGCGAGTGGGCCGCGACCCGTTCCGCCGTCTCGTGCACCGCCTCGACCATCGCCACCGCGACCTTGCGCGCACCGTCGTCGGCCTGCTTGGCCCGACCGATCTCGGAAATCACGTCCCGGGCCGCGTCGCGGACCAGGGCCATCGAGGTGGCCACCTGCTCGGGCAGCTCGACGATCCGGCCCTCCGGCAGCGTGGCCAGTGCCGCCTCCAGCGCCCTCGCGGCGTCGGTGAGATCCTCCGTCCCGTCCACGATCCGCCGCGCCCGGGCCGCGGCCCGCTCCACCATCGGCGCCGTCAGCTCGTCGGTCGCGACCCCGGTGACCCGGTCGACCAGCTCGTGCGCCTCGTCGACGACCACGGCGTCGTGCTCGGGCAGCACCGCGAAGCTCTCCAGCGCGTCGATCGCCAGCAGCGCGTGGTTGGTGACCACGATCTCGACCTCCGCCGCCCGGTTGCGGGCCAGCTCGGCGAAGCACTCCTCGCCGAAGGGGCACTTCGCGGCGCCCAGGCACTCGCGGGCGGTGACGCTGACCTGCCGCCAGGCGCGGTCGTTGACGCCGGGGTCGAGCTCGTCCCGGTCGCCGGTCTCGGTCTCCTCCGCCCAGCCG
The DNA here is from genome assembly GCA_030841195.1 of Actinomycetota bacterium. Lineage (GTDB taxonomy): Bacteria > Actinomycetota > Actinomycetes > JACCUZ01 > JACCUZ01 > JAVEDA01. Next base: position 8,015 of record JAVEDA010000110.1, read on the forward strand.
CGCAGCCGCACCACGTCCCGGCCCAGCGCCGTCGTGGGCGACGGGTCGAACAGCGCGTCGCCGTCGTCGTCGGGCATCCCACCCAGCACCTTGTTGCGGCACACGTAGTTGGACCGGCCCTTGAGGATCGCGTACGTCGGTCGCCGGCCCAGCAGCGGCTCGACCGCGTCGACCAGGGCCGGCAGGTCGCGGTCGACCACCTGGTTCTGCAGCGCGATCGTCGCGGTGGCCACCACCACGGTGTCGCCGTGCAGCAGCGCCGGCACCAGGTAGGCCAGCGACTTGCCGGTGCCGGTGCCGGCCTGGACGAGCAGGTGGCTGCCGTCGGTCATCGCGGCGGCCACCGCCTCGGCCATCTGGACCTGGCCGGGCCGCTCGCTGCCACCGACCCCGGCCACCGCGGCCGCCAGCAGCTCGCGCACGCCCGGGGCCGACGGGGCCACTGGGGCCGCTGGGGCCTCGATGGGATCGTCGGATCGGGCGGCGGTCACCGATCGAGGCTAGTGCCGGGCACTGTCACCCGGCGTACGCACCTGTTGACAAACGTCCCCGTCAGACCGGCACGCGCAGGCGGGACTGCTCCTCGAGCAACGCGTCGATGTCCTCCGGCGGGAGCGGCCGGGAGAACAGGTAGCCCTGGCCGAAGATGCAGCCCATCGCGGTCAGGGCCTCGCACTGGGCAGTGGTCTCGATGCCCTCGGCGACCGTGTCCAGCCGCAGCGACTCGCCGAGGCGGACGATCGTCTGCACCAGCTCGCCCTTGCCGCTGTCGTTCCCGAGGTGCTGCACGAAGGACTTGTCGATCTTGAGGATGTCGACCGGGAAGCGGGACAGGTAGGACAGCGACGAGTAGCCGGTGCCGAAGTCGTCGACCGCGACCTTGAGGCCCAGGGTCTTCATCCGCCGGAGCAGCTCCACGACCTCGTCGGTGCGCTCCATCAGCACGCTCTCGGTCATCTCCAGGGTGAGGGCCGCCCCGGGCAGCCCGGTGCTCGACAGGATGTCGCGCACCTGGCGGGGCAGGGTCGCGTCGAACTGGCGGGCCGAGACGTTGACCGCCATCTTGAAGTGCCCGCCCGGCCCCGCGTGCTTCTGCCACCGGGCGCCCTGCCTGCAACTCTCCTCCAGGGCCCAGCGGCCGATCTCGCCCACCAACCCGGTCTCCTCGGCCAGGTCGATGAAGTCGGCCGGCGAGATGATGCCGCGCTCGTGGTGCTTCCAGCGGACCAGCGCCTCGACCCCGATCACCGTGCGGCTGCTGAGCTCGACCACCGGTTGGTAGTACATGACCAAGTCGCCGCGGGTGACGGCCTGGCGCAGGTCCGACTCGGCCTTCATCCGGGCCAGCAGCGCGTCGTGCATCTGCGCCTCGAACCGCACGAAGGACTGGTCCCGCCGGCTCTTCGCGCGGTACATCGCGAGGTCGGCGTTGCGCAGCAGCTGGTCGGCGGTCTCCTCACCGGTGTCGCTGATCGCGATGCCCGTGGAGGCGCCCAGGGCCAGCTCACGGCCGTCCAGGACGAACGGCGCGGACAGGGCCCGCCGGACCCGCTCGGCGGCCCAGATGGCGCCTTCCTCGGCGTCCGGGCCGGTGACCAGGATGGCGAACTCGTCCCCGCCGAGGCGAGCCACCAGGTCGCCTGGCCGGACCGAGTTGGTGAGCCGCTTGGCCACGATGCCCAGCAGCTCGTCACCGACGTGGTGGCCCTGCGCGTCGTTGACCGCCTTGAAGCCGTCCAGGTCCAGGAAGAGCACGCCGACCTCGGCGCGGGCCAGCGCCACCTTCAGCGCGGTCTCGACCTTCGAGCGGAACAACGACCGGTTCGCGAGCCCGGTCAGCCCGTCAGAGTAGGCCTGCAGGGTCAGCTGCTCCTCGAGCCGGCGACGCTCGGAGATGTCGCGGGTGTTGAGCACCAGCCCGCGGATGTCGGGGTCGTGCACCAGCGAGGTCACCGTCGTCTCGGTGTCGCACCACGCGCCGGACTTGGTCCAGATCGGGAAGTCGAGGGTGATCGGGCGGCCCGGGCTGCGGGCAGCCGTGGCCAGCGCCGCGTCCAACCGGCGGCCGTCGCCGGGGCGCAGGAGGGCGGTGAACCGGGTGCCGACCAGCAGCTTGGGGTCGTGGCCGAGGATCGGCATGATCGACGGGGTGAGGTACCGGACGACGCCGCGCACGTCGACCACGGTGATCACGTCGGAGGAGTTCTGCACCAGCGACCGGAACCACTTCTCCCGGGTGCCGATGGTGATGGTGCGCTTGAGCACCAGCTCGTCCAGCGTGCGCTCGGTGCCCAGCGTGTCCAGCCGGGCCAGCACCCCGCCGGTCACCACGGTCGCCGTGAGCAGCACAGCCGCCGCCAACGTGACCCCCGACAGCTGGTGGTCGAAGACCGTGGACCCGAGCAGCACCGCGGCGGCCGCGGACAGCGGAGCCAGCGGGGCCAGGACAGCTACCCGCTCCCGCCAGTGGGTCTCCGGGTCCGACTCGGCGCCGTCGCCGGGCAGCCAGGCGCCCACGGTCCAGAGCATCACAGCGAGCGCCAGCATGCCCTCGCAGCGCGTCTCCAGGACGCCCGCCTGAGCCATCAGGTCCGACATGGCCAGCACGATCGCGCCCAGGGTCATCGCCACGCACGGAGCCACCGCCAGGCCGCCCTCGTGTCGCGATCGGGCCAGCACGGCCACCGCGATGGTGGCCAGCAGCACGTCGGCAACCGGGTGCAGGACGATGCCCACGCTGCCGAAGGCCCGCCCACCGTCGGGCAGCACCAGCTGGGCGGCGGGGATCACGAACGCGAAGCCCGCGGCGGCAGCGTCGGTCACCAGCCGGACCAGGCCGCGCCGGGTGAGGTGCGGGCTCGGGAGCAGCCAGAGGGCCAGGCCGACGACGCCGGTGACCACCAGGTGCATCCCGACCGCCCGGGCCGAGTTGACGGGCGGCTCGACGAGGACCGCCCAGACGCCCTGGCCGGCGACGGTGCCGGCCATCAGCAGCCACGGGAGCCGGGCCCGGCCGTTCACCGCGAGCGCCTGGCGCAGCAGCGACACGAGACCGAGGGCCGCGGCGACCGCGAGGGCCGTCTCGGCCACGCCGTCGGCCCACGTCCCCCGACCCAGAACCGCCAGCATGAAGACCGCGACCAGCGCGGCCGTGAGCACGGCCAGCAGGGCGAGGACAGGGGCGGGCACAGCCAAGCGCCCCCACGACGTGCTCGGCATGCTGATCTCTTCGTCAGTCGCGCGGTCCGGGTGAACCTGGGCGTAGGAGAAACTTTGCCCGGTTCGTCACCGGATTCACCCGGTCGGCGCAGCGCTTCCGGCGTACGGCGCGAGCTCGGCGGCCAGCGCCGGAGTGACGAGGGCGCGCACCCAGGTGCCGTCGGCCCGGTGCTCCTGCTCGAGCAGCTCGCCGTCGTCGTGCAGCCGGGACACCAGGTCGCCCCGGTCGTAGGGCAGCAGGACGTCCACCGCCACCGACGGGCGGGGCAGCTCGCGGGCGATCAGCAGCTCCAGCTCCGGCAGGCCCAGCCCGGTCCGGGCCGAGACCACGACGCTGTGCTTCTCCTGCCGGCGCAGCCGGTCGAGCACCAGCGGATCGGCCTGGTCGGCCTTGTTGATCACCACGAGCTCGGGCACCTTCTGGGCGTCGACCTCGGCGAGCACCGCGCGGACGGCAGCGAGCTGGGCCTCGGGGTCGGCGTCCGACCCGTCGACCACGTGCAGGATCAAGTCGGCCTCGGCGACCTCCTCCAGGGTGGACCGGAACGCCTCGACCAGCTGGGTCGGCAGGTGCCGGACGAAGCCGACCGTGTCGGCCAGCGTGTAGGTCCGGCCGTCCGGCGTCTCAGCCCGGCGCACCGTCGGGTCGAGGGTGGCGAACAACGCGTTCTCGACCAGCACGCCGGCTCCGGTGAGCCGGTTGAGCAGCGAGGACTTGCCGGCGTTGGTGTAGCCCGCGATCGCCACGGACGGCACCTCATGGCGACGGCGTTCCTGCCGCTTCGTGTCCCGCGACGTCTTCATCTCCCGGATCTCGCGGCGCAGCTTGGCCATCTTGGTGCGGATCCGGCGACGGTCGGTCTCGATCTTGGTCTCGCCGGGGCCGCGGGTGCCTACCCCGCCGGCCGAGCCGCCTGCGCCGCCGGCCTGCCGGGACATCGACTCGCCCCAGCCGCGCAGCCTCGGCAGCATGTACTCCATCTGTGCCAGCGAGACCTGCGCCTTGCCCTCGCGGCTGCTGGCGTGCTGGGCGAAGATGTCCAGGATCAGGGCCGTCCGGTCGATCACCTTGACCTTGACCACGGCCTCGAGCTGGCTGAGCTGACCGGGCGTGAGCTCGCCGTCGGCGATCACCGTGTCGGCCCCGGTGGCGACCACGATGTCGCGCAGCTCCTTGGCCTTGCCCGACCCTACGAAGGTGGCGGCATCTGGCTTGTCCCGGCGCTGGATCAGGCCCTCGAGCACCAGCGAGCCGGCCGTCTCGGCCAGTGCGGCCAGCTCGGCCAGGGAGTTCTCCGCGTCCCGCGACGAGCCCTCGGTCCAGACGCCGATCAGCACCACCCGCTCCAGCCGGAGCTGGCGGTACTCGACCTCGGTGACGTCCTCGAGCTCGGTGGACAGGCCGGCGACCCGCCGCAGCGCCTGCCGGTCGGCCAGGTCGTACTGGTCCCCGTCGGGCCGCTCGCCGTCGTGGTCGCGAGGATCCAGGTCGTACGCCGGGGGCGTGGCCGAGTCGTTCGGCTCGTCCGGCACGAGGCGGAGG
>JAVEDA010000119.1 GCA_030841195.1 Actinomycetota bacterium
CGAGCATGATGCCCAGGAAGAGACTGTCCACCGGCCCGTCTGACGTCCCTGAGGTGAGCCCGATGACCCCCACCGAGCCGATGCCGCCCATGGACTCGCTGGACTCCGACCACCGCCCGCGCACCTCCCGCCGCGGCCTGGTCACCGCGCTGATCGCCGTGCTGGCCCTGGTGGCCGCTGGCATGACCGGGGCGACGCTGGCCGGCGGTGGTGGCGGGGCCGGCGACGAGGCCGCGCTAGCCGCGTCCAGCAGCTCGTCCACCGCTACGCCGGCACCGGGCGGCAAGGCGTTCAAGCACGGCCCAGGCATGCTGCGCGGCCGCGGCCACCTGCTCGGCATGGGCGGTGCCCTGCACGGGTCCTTCGTGGTCCCGGACGGCTCCGGCGGCTACCGCACCGTCGTGATGCAGCGTGGCGCGGCCACCAAGGTCAGCGACACCTCGATCACCGTGCGCAGCGACGACGGCTTCGAGCAGACCTACGCCATCACCGCCGACACCGCGGTCGGCGCCGACCGGCAGGGCGTCAACGGCATCGCCAAGGGCGCCGACGTGGCCGTGATGGGCGAGAAGAAGGGCTCCGGCGTCACCGCCCTGCACGTCGCCGACCTGGCGCAGTTCGGGGGCCACGGCTTCGGCGGCCCCGGTGGCATCGGCCCCGGTGGCATGCGGATGGACGGGCCGGACGGCGACGCGCCCGCTCCCACCCCGACGGGCAGCGCCGAGGGCAGCGCGTACGGCGCATGACCCGCTGGCTAGGCTCGGCCGGGTGACCTCAGCACCCTCGTCCGGCGCCCTGACCCGCTACCGGGTGATGGCCTACGTCACCGGCGTGGTGCTCGCCACCAGCTGCCTGCTGGGCCTGAGCTTCTGGCCCTGGTACGTCGGTGAGGGAGCCGCCGGCTGGCTCTGGACCGCCCACGGCTACCTCTACATCGTCTACGTCGTGACGGCGTTCCTGCTCGCCCTGAAGGCCCGCTGGTCGGTCGTCAAGACGCTGCTGGTGATGGCGGCCGGGACCGTTCCCCTCATGTCGTTCGTGGCGGAGCGACGAGTGACGGCGGATCTGCATCGGGCTCCCGATCACGCTCCCGCTGCTCCAGCACCGCCCGCCTGAGCACCGTCCACCAGAAGAACACGGCCGCGGCCGCGAACAGCCACCACTGCAGGGCGTAGGCGAGGTTCCGCCAGCGCGCCACGCCCCCACCGCCGGTGGCGGCCTCGAGCTCCGGCGGCACCGGGCTGACCGCCGGCGACGGCTGCTCGGTGCGCAGGGCCAGGTACCCGTCGTACAGCCGGGACGGGTTGAGCGGGAGCGCGTCGATCAGGGTCACCGTGGCGACATAGGGCAGCTGACCGGCCGGCACAGTGGCGGTCGTGCCCGGTGGCGGACCGGACTCCGAGCGCTGCAGTGCGCCGACGACCCGGACCGGGCCGCTCGGTGCCGCGGCCGCGGGGGAGCGCGTCGTCGGCACCCAGCCGCGCACGACCGGCAGCACGCCGGCCCGGGTCCGGAGCGGAGTCACCACCAGGAAGCCGGTCGGCCCGGCCTCGGTCCCGGGTCGCTCCCGCGCGGGCACGAGCAGGGTCTGCGCCCCGTCGTACCTGCCGTGCGCCACCACCCGGCGGCCCACGTCACCTGCGTCCAGGCGCCCGCCCGGACGGCTGAGCCGGTCCAGTGCCACGGCCGCGTGCTGCCGCGGAACGGCGGTGTCCTTGCGCTCGAACGACGAGAGCTGCCAGCGCCCGAGCCAGCCGAAGGAGACCAGGACCACCACGAGCAGGAGGTGCCAGGCCAGCCAGCGCGGCTGCAGGGCGAACCGGGTCACCGCACCACGCTACTGGCCTGCAACGATGTGGCCCGTGCCCTCCTCGATCGACGAGCTGCTGACCCTGCTCGACCTCGAGACGCTGGACGACTGCCTGTTCCGGGGGCGGCAGCCCGAGACGTCGCTGCAGCGGGTGTTCGGTGGCCAGGTGGCCAGTCAGGCGCTGGTCGCTGCGGCGCGCACCACCGACGCCGACCGGGCGGTGCACTCGCTGCACGCGTACTTCCTGCGGCCTGGCGACACCCGGGTGCCGATCGTGTACGACGTGGAGCGCGCCCGGGACGGCCGCTCGTTCAGCACCCGGCGGGTGGTCGCACGCCAGCACGGCCGGTCCATCTTCTACATGTCGGCCTCCTTCCACCTGGCCGAGGACGGTCTGGACCACCAGGACCCGATGCCGGCGGTCGCGGCACCGGGGGACTGCCCGGAGCTGGGCGACGTGCTGGCCGGTCTGACCGGTCGGCCGCGGGACGAGTGGGACCGTGAGTGGGCCGCGCTGGACATCCGCTACGCCGGGGACTCGCGCCCGGGTGGCGCCCTGCACGACGACGCGCACCCGGCGCTGGCCCGGGTCTGGCTCAAGGCCGCCGGGCCGATCGGGCCGGACCCCGTGCTGCACGCGGCGGTGCTCGCCTACGCCTCCGACCTGACCCTGCTCTCGGTCACCGTGGTGCCGCACGGCACCTACATCGGCGACCCGCGGCTGGAGCCCGCCTCGCTGGACCACGCCATGTGGTTCCACCGGCCGTTGCGGGCCGACGAGTGGCTGCTCTACGACCAGGTGTCGCCGAGCGCCTCTGGCGGTCGGGGCTTTGCCACCGGCCGGCTGTTCACCGTCGACGGGCGGCTAGTCGCCACCGCCGTGCAGGAGGGTCTCGTCCGGCTCCGCGGCTGACCGTTGCGGCGGCACCGCCACTGCGGGTCGCCGGCTCGGGTGGGTGCGCGACAGCCGGCCCTGGGCGCCTTCCAGCAGCGACGCGGACGCGGGCGCGTCGGTCAGCGCGGCCAGGAACCGCTCGCCGTCGATCCGCAACATCCGGCTCGGGCCGACGCTGGTGACCGTGGCGGTCCGGGGGATCCGCTCCAGCAGGCCGATCTCGCCGAAGTAGGCGCCCGCAGCCATCGGTGGCAGCTCGTGGTCGACACCGGACTCGCCGCGGGCGTGAACGGCCATCTCGCCCTCAAGGAGCACGTAGAGCGCGTCCGCCTCGTCGCCCTCGCGGATGACGGTGGTCCCCGCGGGCACGTCGACCTCCTGGGCGGCCCGGGCCAGCTGCTCGAGCACCGGGCGGGACGCCTCGGCGAAGATACCCAGCCGCTGCAGTGTCTGCACCCGCGGCTCGAGCGCTGCGGTGATTGCGACGTTCGCCTCGTCCATCCGGCGCAGCAGCGGCCAGCCGAGCAGGCACAGGGTCGGAATCCCCAGGCCGGCCAGCCAGAGGCTGGCGTCCAGCCCGGCGGACGCGATCACCTGGGGCGTGAGGAGCGCGCCCAGCGAGATCGCCGCCAGGACCAAGGTGAAGAACGCGCCGAACACCCGCGCAAGGACCTCGCTCGGCAGCGACCGCTGCAGCGCGGTGATCGCCAGCACGTCGACGACCAGCGTCCCGGCGCCGCGGACCGCCTCGATCGCGAAGGCCGCGGGTGGCGCACTGACGACGAGGAACAGCAGCGTCGGCAGGCAGTAGACCGCCATCCCGGCGAGGATCACGGTGCCGAGCCGCGGCAGGGCGGCCAGCCGGTTGACCAGTCCGGCAGCAGCCACCCCGCCGACCCCGAGGCCGGCCAGCAGGTAGCCGTAGCCGGTCGCGCCGGTGCCGAGTTGCTCGTCAGACAGGACCACGAACTGCACGGTGTCGACGCCGTAGACGAAGCTGGCGATCACGCTGTAAGCCACCAGCATGGTGGCGGTCGCGGAGCCCGCGATGGCGCGGAAGCCCACCGTCATCTGACGCAGCGGGCCGACCTGGCCGCCCTCCGTCACATCCACCGGGCGGCTGCGGACCCTCATCCGCGACACCACCAGGGCGGACCACACGAAGCTCAGGGCGTTCGCCGCGAACGCCACGGTCGGGGGGCCGGCGAACAGCAGCGCCGCCCCGATCGCCGGACCGGCCACCACCGCCACGTTGTCCACGGTGTTGCGCAGAGTGTTGGCGGCCGCCAGGTCGGTCTCCGGCACCGTCTCCGGGGTGATGGCGGCCACCGCCGGCTCGTACGCGATGCTGCACAGGGAGGTCAGGCCGGCCAGCACGATAGCCAGCGTCGGCGGGCCCCCGAGCGCGGCCACCACCGCGAGCAGGCTCATCAATCCCGCGCACACCCAGTCCAGGCCCACCATCAGCCGGACCCGCTCGAACCGCTCGGCCAGCACCCCGCCGTACGCGCCCAGCAGGAGGGCCGGGATGAACCGCCCGACCGTCGCCGCGCCCACCCAAGCCGGCGAGTGGGTCTGCTCGAAGACGAACACGGCCAGGGCCACGTTGTAGGCCCACGAGCCGGACGCGCTGACCGCGAACGCCGTGATCAGGAGCCGGAAGTCACGGTGCCGCAACGGGGCCATGACGCCGGGGTGCGCAGGCCGCGCGTGAGTACCCATGGCCACCACCCGTGCTCGTCCCCGACCAGGATCAGTCGGGGTCACCGTAGGGCGGCGGCCGCGCCCGCGGAGGTCTTTGCGCGGATTGCACCAGGCGGTGTCCCTGCCGCTGCTACGGTGCCGCATCGTGAGCGTGCGGTGAGGGTGCAGCTGCTCGGGGTCCGAGGATCGACTCCGGCTCCGGGGCCGGACTTCGTCCGGTACGGCGGCCACACGTCCTGCGTGGCGGTGACCGCTGCCGGTGCCGACCGCCCGTCACTCGTGCTCGACGCGGGCACCGGGCTCAGGTCGTTGACCGGCCTCCTAGACGGGCAGGCCTACGACGGCTCGATCGTGCTCAGCCACCTGCACTGGGACCACATGCAGGGCGTGCCGTTCTTCGCCGCCGGTGACCGGGAGGCGTCCCGGGTCGACCTGTACCTGCCGGCCCAGGACGGCAAGTCCGGCCGGGACCTGCTCGCCCAGTCGTTCTCACCCCCGTCGTTCCCCATCACGCCGGAAGGGCTGCGCGGGCGGTGGGGCTTCCACGCCCTCACCGACGGAGAGCACCCGATCGAGGGCTTCACCGTGACCGCCGTCGACATCGAGCACAAGGGTGGCCGGACCTTCGGCCTCCGGGTCGACGACGAGCTCGGCTCGCTGGCTTACCTGCCCGACCACGCGCCGGCTGCGGGGATCTCCCACGAGCTGATGCAGATGCTCGAGGGCGTGGACGTGCTGCTGCACGACGCCCAGTTCCTCGAGGGGGAGCGCCCGGTCGCGGTGGACTACGGCCACGCCACGGTGGAGGACTCGGTGAAGCTCGCCCACGAGTGCGGCGCCGGCACGCTGGTTCTGTTCCACCACTCGCCGGCTCGCACCGACGCCGCGCTGGACGAGATCGGCCGCTGGGCACCCGGGCTGGCCGGCGGCCTGCCGGTCGTCGTGGCCCGCGAGGGCATGACGCTGGACGTCCGGCGCCTTCAGGGCTCCACCGGCGGCTGACCACCGCCGCTGTCCGAGCCCAGCGACTCGTTCACCGCGAGGCGGCCGGCGCTTCGCGTGGTGGCGGCAGCGTGATCGCCGTCGGTGCCTCCGGCGTCGGCCTCGTCCGGGACAAGTCGGGACCGGCTTCCGCCAGCAGGGCTCGA
>JAVEDA010000131.1 GCA_030841195.1 Actinomycetota bacterium
GGTGGTCAGCGGCGGCGCCGGCCGCCGCGGCGCCGGATCCGACCCGGCGCAGCCGGCCAGAAGCGCGAGCACGGCGGCTGCCGCCACCCACGCCCACCCGCGGTCCCGCACAGGGACAGCGTAGATCGACTACCAGCGGGCCTGACGGGGACGCGGCTGACAGTGGGGGCACCGGAACGACGAGCGGTTCATGAACGCCTCCCGCACTATCAGCGACCCGCACCGGTCGCACGGCTCGCCGGTGCGGCCGTAGACGTGCAGCCGGCGGTCGAAGTAGCCGCTCTCCCCGTTGACGTTGACGTAGAGCGAGTCGAACGAGGTGCCGCCGGCCTCGAGCGCCTCGACCATCACCGCGCGCGCGGCGTCCATCACCAGCCGCGCCTTCGGCTTGGGCAGGGTGTCGGTCGCCCTGGCCCAGTGCAGCCGGGCCTGCCACAGCGCCTCGTCGGCGTAGATGTTGCCGATGCCGCTCGCCAGCGACTGGTCGAGCAGAGCGCGTTTGAGGCCGGTACGACGTCGGCGCAGCGCCGCGACCCAGGCCTCGTCGTCGAAGTCCGGGTCGAGCGGGTCGCGCCCGATGTGCGCGACCGGCTCCGGGACGCCGTCGACCAGGTCGACCACGGCGAGCCCGCCGAAGGTGCGCTGGTCGACGAAGCGCAGCTCCGGGCCGTCATCGGTGAAGGCGAAGCGGACCCGAAGGTGGGTCTCGTCCGGGCTGCCCGGAGGTCGCACGAGGAGCTGGCCGCTCATGCCGAGGTGTGCCAGCACCGCCTCGTCCGGCTGACTGCCAGGACCACCGGGACCGGCCATCGGCAGCCACAGGTACTTGCCGCGGCGGCTGGCGCCGGTCAGCGTTCGGCCGCGCAGCCGGGCCGCGAAGTCAGCGTCACCGCCCGGGTGCCGGCGGACCGCCCGGGGATGGGTCACCTCGACGGCAGCGACGGTCCGGCCGGCGACCCACCGGGCCAGGCCGCGGCGGACCACCTCGACCTCGGGCAGCTCGGGCATCGGGTTGTGATCGCGGTCGAGCTCAGGCCTGGTGGCCGGCCGTCGGCTCCGGGTTGTCCGGGAGCTCGGCCCGCAGGTGCCGCCAGGCAGTTGCCGCTGCCTCCTGCTCGGCCTCCTTCTTGCTGCGGCCGCTGCCCTCGCCGTACGGCTCCCCGCTGACCTGGACGATCGCGGTGAAGACCTTCTCGTGGTCCGGGCCGGTCTCGGACACCAGGTACTCCGGCACGCCCAGCGCAGCGGTGGCCGTGAGCTCCTGCAGGCTGGTCTTCCAGTCGAGCCCGGCGCCGAGGGTCGCGGCCTGGTCGATCAGCGGGTCGAACAGGCGGTGCACCAGACGGGCGGCGGCGTCCAGGCCCTGGTCGATGTAGACGGCACCGAGGACCGCCTCGAGGGTGTCGGCCAGGATCGAGGACTTGTCCCGGCCGCCGGTGGCCTCCTCGCCGCGGCCGAGCCGGACGTAGTCACCCAGGGCGAGGTCGCGGCCCACGTCGGCGAGGGCCCGCATGTTGACGACCGCGGCGCGCAGCTTGGCCAGCTGCCCCTCCGGCAGCTCGGGGTGGCTGCGGAAAAGCGTGTCGGTCACGACCAGCCCGAGCACCGAGTCGCCGAGGAACTCGAGCCGCTCGTTGGTAGGCAACCCGCCGTTCTCGTAGGCGTAGGAGCGGTGCGTCAGCGCGCGCTGCAGCAGGCCGGGGTCGACGGCGACGTCGAGCATCCCCGCCAGCCGGGCCGGCCGGTCGTCCCCTTCGCTCGGCTGCGCGCTCACCGACTCAGACGTCGAGGACGTCGCGGCCGTTGTAAGTGCCGCAGGTGGGGCACGCCGTGTGCGCCAGCTTGCGCTCGCGGCACCGGTCGCAGGACACCAGCGCGATCGGGGCGGCCTTCCAGTTGGCCCGCCTCGAGCGGGTGTTGCTGCGCGACATCTTCCGCTTGGGAACGGCCACGGGTGTCTCTCTCCTCGTTCGGTGCGGGCGCGGGGCCCGGTCGGTGGTGCGTGTCGGTGGTACTGGTCGGTCAGGTGCTGCGGTCGTGCTCCGGCTCCGCTGCCAGGCCGCCCAGGGCGGCCCACCGGGGGTCGACCGCGTCGTGCACGTGGCCTGGCTCGTCCTCGAGCCGTGCCCCGCACTCGGAGCAGAGCCCGGGGCAGTCGTCCCGGCACAGGGGGCGCAGCGGCAGGGCGAGCACCACCGCGTCCCGCAGGGCCGGTTCGAGGTCGATCAGGTCACCGTTCATCTCCGGCAACGGCTCCGTGTCGTCGTCCTCGTCGGGCTCCGACCCGGGGCGGGCCCCGGGGAAGGCGTAGAGCTCCTGCAGGTCGACCACGAGCGGCGCCGTGACCGGGTCGAGACAGCGCACGCACTCCCCCGACATGGTGGCGGTCACCGTGCCGGAGACGAGGACACCCTCGACCACCGACTCGAGCCGGAGGTCCAGCTCGACCGGGGACCCGGCCGGGACACCGAGCACGTCGACGCCCAGGTGGGCCGGTGCCGGAACAGATCGGGAGAGCGAGCGCATCGACCCGGGACGACGCCCCAGCTCGCGCGTGTCGAGCACGAGGGGCGATCGCGGGTCGAGGCGGGTCGTTGCTCTCCTGCTCTCTTCGGGCATGCTCACGAGGGACGTCGTCGACTCGGCCCCCTGGTCGGGACCGTCGGCCAGGCTACCCGACGGGTCGCCCGGGGCCGAATCGCCGCAGATCGGCCTGAGGGGTCAGCCGGCCTCAGGCCGGGGTCTCGGTGTCGAACGGGTGCGGCTCGAGCGGGCGTTCTTCCGCACCGGCCAGGTCCCCGTGCGCTGAGCGCCCGCTCAGCTTCTCCCGGCCCCGGTTCACCGCCGCCAGGGTCTTGTCGAGCACCACCTCGAAGTTGGCCAGCTTGGTGTCGACGTAGTCGTCCACCTCGGCGCGCATGACCCGCGCCTCCTCCTCGGCGTCCTGCCGGATCCTGGCCGCCTGCCGCTGGGCCTCGGAGACGACCTCGGTCTCGGCGGTGAGCTCCAGCCGCTCCTCCTCGGCCCGGCTGATGATGCGGGCCGCCTCGCGCCGACCCTCGTCGACGACCGACTCCCGGTCGGCGAGCAGCAGCTGGGCATGCCGGAACTCCTCCGGCAGGAGGGCCCGGACCTCCTCGAGGATGCCCAGCACCTCGCCCCGGTTGATGATGCAGGAGGCCGACATCGGCATGGAACGGGCGTTCTCGACGACCGAGATGAGCTCGTCGAGCTTGTCGTGCACGTCCACGGGCGGCGTTCCTCAGGTGGGGTCGGGAGTCTGGCGACGGGTGGGGTCGATCCGGCCGCGCAGCCGGGCGAGCACGGCGTCGGGCACCAGCCCCCCGACGTCACCACCCCACCTCGCGACCTCTTTGACGAGACTAGACGAGAGGAACGAGTACTCCGGGTTGGTCGCGACGAAGAACGTCTCGAGTCCGGTCAGCCGGTGGTTCATCTGGGCCATCTGCAGCTCGTAGTCGAAGTCGCTGACGGCTCGCAGGCCCTTCACCACCACGGGGATGCCGCGCTCCCGGCAGTAGTCGACCAGCAGCCCCTCGAACGAGTCGACCCGCACGTTGCCCAGCTCCGCGGTGACCTCGCGGAGCATCTCGATGCGCTCGGGGACCTCGAACAGCCCGGACTTGCCCGGGTTCACGAGCACCGCCGCGGTGACCTCGTCGTACAGCCGGCTGGCCCGTGCCAGCACGTCCAGGTGACCGTTGGTGACCGGGTCGAACGAGCCCGGGCACACGCAGCGGCGGTCGGTCACGCGGTGCCCTCCTCGACAGCTGGGGCGCTGGCCGGTCGTCGAGCCGGCTGGGTGGCGCGACCGTACCAAAGCGTGGCCTCCCCGTAGCGGCGCGACCGAACCTCCTCGTAGCCCACCGGCCAGGTCCAGGCGCCGCCGCGGGTGGCCCGCTCGACCACCACGACCGCGGCGTCGGCCACCGCCGGGCGCAGGTCGGCCAGCACCGTGCGCAGCTCGTCGTCGGTCAGGTCGTAGGGCGGGTCGGCGAACACCACGTCGTACGTCGGTCCCGGCAGCCCGTGGGCGGCGACCCGCTCGACCCGGCCGCGCCGCACCTCGGCGCCCGCCAGCCCGAGGGTCGCGACGTTGGCGGCCAGCGTGCGCGCCGCCCGCGCGTCCGCCTCGACCAGCAGCGCATGCGCGGCGCCCCGGCTGAGCGCCTCGAGCCCGACCGCGCCGGACCCGGCGTACAGGTCCAGTACTCGACGCCCGGCCCAGGCGCCGAGCAGCGACTCGAGGGTGCCGAACAGCGCTTCCCGGGCCCGGTCGGAGGTCGGCCGGGTGCCGTCACCCGGCGGCACCTGCAACCGTCGGCCGCGGGCCGCGCCGGCGATGACCCGGGTCACGCCTTCTCCAGGTACTCGGCCCGCTGGTCGGCCAGCACCGCCTCGACCGCGGCACGCAGAGCGGGGTGCTTCCCGAGGTCCGGGTCCGCGGCCACCAGCGCCGCGGCGTCCTCGCGGGCCTCGGCGATGACCGCCTCGTCCCGCAGCACCGAGAGCAGCCGCAGGCTGGACCGTCGCCCGGACTGCGAGGCACCGAGCACGTCCCCCTCACGGCGGGTCTCGAGGTCGAGCCGGGAGAGCTCGAAGCCGTCCTGGGTGGCCGCCACCGCGTCGAGGCGCTCGCGGGCCGGCGTACCCGCTTCGGAGTCGGTGACGAGCAGGCACAGCCCGGGGGCAGATCCACGCCCGACCCGGCCGCGCAGCTGGTGCAGCTGGGACACGCCGAACCGGTCGGCGTCCATGACCACCATGGCCGTCGCATTGGCCACGTCGACACCGACCTCCACCACCGTGGTGGCCACCAGCACGTCGACCACGCCCGCGGCGAACCGGCGCATGACGTCGTCCTTGGCGTCCGGCGGCATCCGGCCGTGCATCATCTCGACCCGGAGCCCGGCCAGCGGCCCCTCGACGAGCATCGGCATGACATCGAGCACGGCCAGGGCGGGGCGCAGCGCGGAGGTGGTCTCCGCGTCGGCCGGCACGTCGTCCGCCTCCTCCTCCGGTCCGGCCCCGATCCGGGGGCAGACCACGTAGACCTGATGGCCGTTGTCGACCTCCTCCCGGACCCGGGTCCAGGCCCGGTCGAGGAAGTGCGGCTTCTCCCCCGCCGGCACCACGTGCGAGGCGATCGGTGACCGGCCGGCCGGCAGCTCGGTCAGCGTCGAGACGTCCAGGTCGCCGAACACCGTCATCGCCACGGTGCGCGGGATCGGGGTGGCGGTCATCACCAGCAGGTGCGGCGGCACTTTCGCCTTGTTGCGCAAGGCGTCGCGCTGCTCGACGCCGAAGCGGTGCTGCTCGTCGACGACGACCAGGCCCAGGTCCTGGAAGTCGACGGTGTCCTGGATCAGCGCGTGGGTGCCGATCACGATGCCGGCGTCGCCGCTGACGATGTCCAGCAGGTTGGTACGGCGGGCGGCGGTCGCCTGCGAGCCGGTCAGCAGGGCCACCCGGGTCCCGATGTCGGAGCCGCCGAGCAGGCCGCGCTCGGCCAGCGGGCCGAGCATCGCCGTGATGGAGCGGTGGTGCTGCTGGGCGAGAACCTCGGTGGGGGCGAGCAGCGCCGCCTGGCCGCCACTGTCGACCACGGCGAGCATCGCGCGCAGGGCGACCACCGTCTTGCCCGAGCCGACCTCGCCCTGGAGCAGCCGGTGCATCGGGTGCTCGCGGGCCAGGTCGGCGGCGACGGCGGCGGCCACCTCCTGTTGCCCGTCGGTGAGGGTGAACGGCAGCCGGGCGTCGAACTCGTCGAGCAGGCCACCGGGCCGCGGCACCCGGGCCGTCGCCGGCTGGGCTGTCGCCTCGGCCCGCCGTCGGGCCAGCACGGTCTGCAGCACGAACGCCTCGTCGTAGCGCAGGCGGTCCCTGGCCCGGCGTACGTCGTCCCGGGTGTCGGGCTTGTGCACCTTGCGCAGAGCGTCGTCGAGGCCAGTGAGCCCGCGACGCAGCCGCAGCTCCGCCGGCAGCGGGTCGTCGAGCTGGTCCGCCTCGGGCAGGGCCACCTCCAGCGCCACCGAGACCGCCTTGCGCAGCCGCCAGGACGCCAGCTTGGCCGTCGCCGGGTACACCGGCATCAGGCCGCCGGCGAAGTCCTCGGCGTCGTCGCCCAGTGCCACCTCGGGGTTCGTCAGGGTGAGCTTGTTGCGGTACACCTCGACCTTGCCGGCGAAGAACGCCTCCTGGCCGGGAACGAACAGCTTCTCGCGGTACCGCTGGTTGAAGAACGTGACCGTCATCCGGGTCCGGCCGTCGGTGATGACGACGTCGAGCTTGTGCAGCTTGGCCCGGATCTGGCGGCCTCCCACCGAGGCGATCGTCGCCTGCACGGTGGCGAGCTCGCCGGGCACCAGCCGGGCGAGGTCGGTCAGCTCGCCGCGCTCGTAGTAGCGCCGGGGATAGTGCCGCAACAGGTCCTCGACCGTCGCGATGCCGAGCCGGTCGGTCATCTCCTTCGCCGTCGGACCGCCCACGACGTTGCGGACCGGGTCGCGGAACGCCACCACTGCTACTCCACCCCGATGAGCAGCGGGTAGCGCGGCTGGCCCCCGTCGTACTGCACGGTGTCGACCTCGGGACGTCCCTGCCGGGCGTGCGCGGCGACCGCCTCCGCGAGCCCGGGCTCGGCGTCGGCCCCGGTCAGCAGCGTGACGAGCTCGCCGCCGGAGCCGAGCATCCGGTCCAGCACGGTTCGCGCGACGGTCACCAGGTCGTCGCCGATCACCGCGAAGTCGCCGTCCACGATCCCCAGCACGTCGCCCGGCCGGCACACGCCGGCCATGGTCACGGCCTCGCGCGCCGCGATCGTCACGCCGCCGTGCCGGCAGTGCCCGGCCGCGGCGGTCATGGCTACCACATCGTCCTCGAACCGGCGCTCGAGGTCGTGGACCGCGAGCGCGGCCAGGGCCTGCACGCTGGCCCGGGTCGGGATGACCGCGACCCGCAGCCCCTCGTCGCGCGCCTTGGCCGCGGCCGCCTCCGCGACCGCGAGGCTGTCGGCGTCGTTGGGCAGCACCACGATGTCCCGGGCCCGCGACGCGCGCAGCCCGGTCAACAGCTCGGCGGTGGACGCGCGGCGGCCGGGACCGCCGCGGACGACCGTGGCGCCAGCCGTCTCGAACAGCGCGGCCAGCCCCTCGCCGGCCACCACCGACACGACCCCCCTGCTGTCCGCGGGCAGCTCCCCCGCCAGCTCGCGGGCCGCGTCCCGGAAGTGGGTGACCCGGATCCGGTGCGGGCGGCCCGCCTCGACTCCGGCCTCGAGCGCGGCGCCCACGTCGTCCACGTGCACGTGCACGTTCCAGGTCGGCTCACCCCCGACGACGACCAGCGAGTCACCGAGGGCGGCGAGCGCCTCCCGCAGCGTCGGCACCGCGTCGGCCGGCGCGTCGAGCAGGTACATCACCTCGTACGTCGGTCCGTGGCGGTCCGGGTCCTGCACGTCCAGGCCGCTGCGTGGCCAGTGGTGGGCCGGGTCGGCCAGCCGGTCCTTGGGCACCCGGACCTCGACCGGCTCTGCCTGGGCACCGGTCACGACCGAGGCCAGCGCGTCCAGCAGCACGCAGACCCCCCGGCCGCCGGCGTCGACGACACCGGCCCGCCGCAGCACCTCGAGCTGCTCGGGCGTCCGGGCCAGCGCGGCCCGGGCACCCGCGGCCGCCGCGGTGGCGACCGCTGCCAGTGCGTCGGCGTCGGTCCGGCCGGTCGCCGACGCGGCCGACTCGGCCGTCTCGGCCGCCACCCGGGCCACCGTGAGCATCGTCCCCTCGACGGGCTCGGCGACCGCGGCGTACGCCTCGCGCGCGCCTGCGGTCAGCGCGGTGGCGAGCTGGCCACCGTCCAGCGCGCCCTCGACGCCGTCCAGCCCGTCGGCGATGCCGCGCAGGAGCTGGGCCAGGATCACTCCGGAGTTCCCGCGCGCTCCCATCAAGGCGCCGTGCGCCAGGGCAGACACCAGCCGCTGGGGGGTCGGAGTCTCGGTGTCACCCCCGCGCAGCGAGCTCTGCGCGAGCGCCTCGACGGCCGCGGCCAGGGTCAGGTGCAGGTTGGTGCCGGTGTCGCCGTCGGGCACCGGGTAGACGTTGAGCTCGTCGATCTCGTCCCGGGCGTCGGCCAGGGCGTCCCGCGCGGCCGTGGCCCAGCGGGCGACGGACTCGCCGTCGAGCCGGCTCAGGACGGCACGGGTGCTCACGAGGGCGAATCTAGCTGCCCGCAGCTTGCGGCCCGGGCTGGCTCGGTTGGCGCACCGGCGCGGCGTTCGGTTACGCTGCTGCTCCCGGACGCTCACCCCGCCCCGGGCACCCAGACCCCGCGGCAGGCCATCCGGTCCCGCGTTGCCCGTCCAGCACGCTGCACGCTGCTGAAGTACCTGAGGAGTTGTCACCGTGGCTGCGAACTGCGACGTCTGCGGCAAGGGGCCGGGCTTCGGTCACAGCATCTCGCACTCGCACCGGCGCACGAAGCGCCGCTGGAACCCCAACATCCAGACGGTGCGCGCGATGGTCGGCAAGACCCCGAAGCGCCTCAACGTCTGCACCTCCTGCATCAAGGCCGGCAAGGTCACCCGCTAGGCCCAGGCAGTCCCACCAAGATCCCCACAACCGCATGATCAACCCCAGCGTTGATCATGCAACTTTGGGGATCTTGTGCGTTAGCCCAGGTCACCGCCGCCCTTTCCGCCTGTTGATCATGCACTTTCGGGGCGTCCCGAAAGTGCATGATCAATGGGGACAAGTGACGTGAGGACGTCGAGCGCGGCGACCAGCCGGGTGCGCAGGACGGCGCCGGACGCGGCGAAGCCGCGCTGGCGGCGGACGTACTCGGCCCGCCCTTCGGCGGTCTCCACCGGCACCGGCGGGTAGCCGAGCACGGCCAGGTCGTACGGCGAGGCCTGCATGTCGAGGGCCCGGATCTCGCGGGCGTGCGCGAAGCAGTCGGCCACCAGCTCGGCCGGCAGGAACGGGTCGAACGCGGCCGCCCACTTGTAGAGGTCCATGCCCGCGTGCAGGCAGCCCGGCTGCTCGAGCTCCGGCTGGCTGGCCCGGGTCGGGCGGAACGCGTTGCGCGGCGTCGCGGCCGGGGTGAAGAACCGGTAGGCGTCGATGTGGGTGCACCGCAGCGGGCCCTGCTCCACCACCGCGTCGGTGCCGGCGCTGCCGAGCCGCAGCGGAAGGCCTCGGTGGCGCACCTCGTCGGGGTCCAGGAGGTAGACCATGGCCCACTCGTGCAGACCGAAGCAGCCGTACGACGGCGGCCGGGACCCGGTTGCCGCCAGCAGCCGGCGCACGTCGCGCAGCCGGCCGGCCTGCCGGGCCAGCCGGTCCGGGTCCGCCTCGACACCGCCGGGCACCCGCCGGTAGGACTTCAGCTCGAGGTACGCCTCCGCCTCCGGTCCGGCGAGCACCACGCCGGCACCCGGGTGCCAGCGGCGCGGCTTGGCCGGCGACAGGTGGTAGTAGTCGAACAGGAAGTCTTCGACCGGGTGCCTCTGTCCGGACCGTCGCCGGTCGAGGTGCGGCCTCACCCACGCGTCGACCCGCTGCTCGTGGGCCAGCGCGCGCGGCAGCCACTCCGCGGCCGAGAGCAGGGCGACGGTGGTCAGAACGACCGCCAGCCGCCCGGGCCGGCCCACGCGGCGCCGTCCACCAGCACTCCTTCGCCCGCCTCGACCCGTCCGACCACGCTCCACGCCATCGGCAGGTCCACGTCCGGCGGGAACGTCGCCGCGAGCGCGTGGTCGTCGCCGCCGGCCAGCAGCCACGCCATGGGATCGGCGTTGAGGGCTC
>JAVEDA010000142.1 GCA_030841195.1 Actinomycetota bacterium
AGCGGGACGCTCACCGACGGCAGGAACGACGCCTCGGCCGAGTCGTAGTCGATGCCGGCCTCGACCAGCGCGGTCCGCACCGCCACCAGGTCGGTGGCCTCGGAGACGACCTCGAACGCCTCGTCCAGGTCGTTGACCTCCTCGGCCCCGGCGTCCAGCACGGCCCCGAGCACCTCGTCCTCACCGACGCCGTCGGCCTTCGGGACGATCACCACGCCCTTGCGGTTGAACAGGTAGGACACCGAGCCCGGGTCGGCCATCGAGCCGCCGTTGCGGGTCATCGCGGTGCGCACCTCGGCCGCCGCCCGGTTCCGGTTGTCGGTCAGGCACTCGATCAGGACCGCGACGCCGTTGGGGCCGTAGCCCTCGTAGACGATGGTCTGGTAGTCGGCGCCGCCCGCTTCGGTGCCCGACCCACGCTTGACCGCCCGCTCGATGTTGTCGTTGGGGACGGAGGTCTTCTTGGCCTTCTGGATCGCGTCGTAGAGCGTCGGGTTGCCGTTGACGTCACCACCGCCGGTGCGCGCCGCGACCTCGATGTTCTTGATCAGCTTGGCGAAGGACTTGCCGCGCCGGGCGTCGATGACGGCCTTCTTGTGCTTGGTGGTCGCCCACTTGGAGTGGCCGCTCATGGCTGAACCCTCACGTCTGACGTTCCTTCACGATCCGGACGAACAGCTCGTGCACCCGTCCGTCACCCGTCATCTCGGGGTGGAACGACGTGGCCAGCAGCGAGCCCTGGCGAACGGCGACGATCCTACCCGCGGCCTCCCCCTCCTCGACCCGCGCGAGCACCTCCACCGCCGGCCCGACGTCCTCGACCCACGGCGCCCGGATGAACACGCCGTGCAGCGGACCGCCCGCGACGCCCGCCATCTCGACGTCGCCCTCGAAGGACGCGACCTGCCGGCCGAAGGCGTTGCGCCGCACCGTCATGTCGATCCCCCCGAGCGTCTCCTGGTCGGCCGGCCCGTCCAGGACCCGGTCGGCGAGCAGGATCATGCCCGCACACGAGCCGTACGCCGGGAGGCCAGCGCCCAGCGCGGCACGGAGCGGGTCGCGCAGCCCGAAGGCCCGCATCAGCTTGTCCATCGTGGTCGACTCGCCCCCGGGCAGCACGATGCCGTGCAGGCCGTCGAGCTCGGCCTCCCGGCGGACGGACCGACCGGCCGCACCGACCCGCTCCAGCGCGGCGAGGTGCTCGCGGACGTCGCCCTGCAGGGCGAGCACGCCGATGGTCGGGGTCACGACGGGACAGCCTAGGAGCCGGCCGGCCCCGCTCGAGTGGACGCCCCGGCACCAGACACGCCGCGCAGACGGTGTGTCGGCGTCCAGAGGATCTTGTTCGAAGGTCAGCCCTGGCACTCGGGCAGCGGCGCACCCTCGCAGCAGGTCACGGTCTTCTGCTTGCAGCCGGGGCACAGCCAGCGGCTGGCCATCGGGTCGTACCGCGTGCCGCAGTGCAGGCACTCGACGCCGGCGGCCTCGCGGACCGGGGTACGGACGGGCGCCGGGGGCGCGCCACTCGCGGTCGTGACCTCCATCGCCCGGACGCTACGCGCGCGGCCATGATCGTTCGCGACGTTCGGCCCGCAACACGCCGATTCGAGCGCGGCGAGTTGCGACGAAACGTCGCGAACGATCTTGAAGAGGCGCGCTCGCGTACGACGCGCCGGGGCTACCAGCCGCGGTCGGCCAGGCGGTGCGGCTGCGGGATCTCCTCGACGTTGATGCCGACCATCGCCTCGCCGAGCCCGCGGGAGACCTTCGCCAGCATGTCGGGGTCGTCGAAGAACGTGGTGGCCTTGACGATCGCCTCGGCCCGCTGCGCGGGGTTGCCCGACTTGAAGATGCCCGAGCCCACGAACACACCCTCGGCGCCGAGCTGCATCATCATCGCGGCGTCGGCGGGGGTGGCGATGCCGCCGGCCGTGAACAGCACCACCGGGAGCTTGCCGGCCCGGGCCACCTCGACGACGAGCTCGTACGGTGCCTGCAGCTCCTTGGCCGCGACGTAGAGCTCGTCCTCGCTGAGCGAGGTGAGCCGCCGGATCTCGCCGCGGATGGTGCGCATGTGGGTGGTGGCGTTGGAGACGTCACCGGTGCCCGCCTCGCCCTTGGACCGGATCATCGCCGCGCCCTCGGTGATGCGCCGCAGCGCCTCGCCCAGGCTGGTGGCGCCGCAGACGAACGGCACCGTGAACTGCCACTTGTCGATGTGGTTGGCGTAGTCGGCCGGGGTCAGCACCTCGGACTCGTCGACGTAGTCGACGCCGAGCGCCTGCAGCACCTGAGCCTCGACGAAGTGCCCGATCCGGGCCTTGGCCATCACCGGGATCGAGACGGCCTCGATGATGCTGTCGATCATGTCGGGGTCGCTCATCCGCGAGACGCCGCCCTGGGCCCGGATGTCGGCCGGGACCCGCTCCAGCGCCATCACCGCGACGGCGCCGGCGTCCTCGGCGATCTTCGCCTGCTCGGCGGTGACGACGTCCATGATCACCCCGCCCTTGAGCATCTCGGCCATCCCGCGCTTGACGCGGGCGGTGCCGGTCGCCGCGGCGGCGGCGGTGGGCTCGGAGCTGGGGACGGCGGGGCTGGACACGGAAGACCTCACGGGAGAGACGGACGGTTCCCCTCTATCGTAGGGCCCCTCGAGGTGGGTCAGCGCGTCGTGGTGACGGGGCGGTCCCGCCCGATCAGTGCGACCCAGAGCTGGCCCGGCGCGAACGACGCCGGCTGCCCGCCGATCGTGTACGACGTGACGTCGGACGCCTTGGCCCGCGACCAGCTGCCCTCGAAGACCTGGCCGTCCCGGTAGAACAGGGCCCGGCCGTGGCCGACAGTCAGCGTCTGCGGCGTGTTGGCGCCATTGATGTCGTGGTAGGCCGACGGCTTCACCGTGACGAACTGCGCGATGAACGTGGTCGGGCCGAGCTGGCCGCCCTCCGCCGCCTGGTCGGCAGATCCGTCCATGGAGACGAGCCAGCGCTTCTTCGCGGCCGACCAGACAGCGGTCACCCGCGCGCTGGGAAAGCTGACGGTCAGGCTCTTGGCCGGCTTGCCACCGGCGGGCGCAGGCCCGAACGTGTAGCCCATCTTCGGCGGCGCGCTGACCTTGCCGGCCCGCTGCCGGAGCCGGTCGAAGGTGCCGATCACGTCGTAGGGCATCGGGCGCGACGGCGACCGGGTGTAGCCGGTGTGGTCCTGGTCGAAGGAGACCAGCTTGAGGTCCGCCCGCTGCAGGTTGTCGGCCAGCTTGTTCTGCGAGCCGGAGTAGAAGAGCCCCACCGTGCCGTACTGCCGGAGCAGGTCGATGTCGGTGATCCGCCCGCTGCGCACCGGCCCGACGAACTTCGGGTACTCACTGGAGTAGATCGCGGCCAGCCTGGTGACGCCGCCCTCCACCTGCTCGACGTAGACGACGTCAGCCTTGGACAGGCCCACCTGCGGGTGCGCGTGCCCGGTGTTGTCCACCTTGACCGCGTAGACGGGCCCGTTCGTCTTGCCCATCCGGCCGGAGAGCCGGCTGGGCTCGGGCGGCGGCGGGGGTGTCGAGGAGGCGGTGGTGGCGCTCGGCGACGGGCTCTCCACGGCCCGGGTCTGCTTCGGTTCCGGGTCCGAGGAGCAGGCGGTCAGCACCAGCGCGAGGCCGAGCACGGTCACCGCGCCGAGGCGCAGGGGGGTGGTTCGAGGAGCGGAAGTCACGGGACAGGACGGTACGGGACCTACGTGAACACACCTGCCGCGAGGGCCTCCGGCGGCGTGTCGTCGAACTCGGCCGTGGCGGGCCAGTCGGCGTGCCCGGCCAGCCGCAGGTAGCGGACGACCTTCTTCCGGCGCACCACCCGGGCCGCCCGCACCACGTCGTTGAAGAACCTTCGGGACAGCTGCACCCGCAGGCACGCCGCGCCGAGCTCGTGCAGCAGCTCGCGGCCGGCCGCGTCACGCTCGAAGGCGTCCAGGCTGCCCCGCTCGCCGAAGGTCGCGTGCAGCGCCCGGCTCAGGTCGCTCTCGGCCTGCTCACGGTCGACACCGCCGGAGTCCCGCGCCTCGTGCGCGGCGTCGGCCAGCAGCAGCCCGCTGGCCGGGTCCAGGCGGCCGGACACCGCGATCTGCAGCGACACCGAGGCGCGCCGGACCAGCTGGGCGTCCAGCGCGGACCGGGCGCCCTCGAGCCGGGCATGCAGCCGGTCCAGCCGGGTGGCGCTGAAGGTGAGGTACCAGCTCACCACGACCA
>JAVEDA010000153.1 GCA_030841195.1 Actinomycetota bacterium
ACCCAAGACCGACCACGAACGACCCCCAGGCGGCGTTCCTCACCGGAGGGGCCCCCACTCCCGAGCTCCTGCAAGGGGTCTGGCGGCTGGAAAACGGCGGTATGCAGATGCGCTTCTCGGCACCCGACGTCGTCTCCTTCGACAACGGTGGTCGGCTGTTCCACAACCCGGCAGTCCAAGGCACGTACGTGATCTCCGGTGACCTGATCACCGTCAGCGTCGACGGCGGACCGGCCGGCTGCGGCGGCCAGGAGTTCGCCATGCGGGCTTCCCTGCCGGTGCCGCCGGTGGGGCCGGGCGCCTTGCGGCTCGTGCATACCCGGCCTGGAACCGGCAACTGTGCGCCCGCGCAGGACGAGAGGTGGGTCATGGAACAGGTGCTGCCGACGTCGCCGAACATGGCCGACCTCGTCTTCTCCACGGACCCCGGCTGGCAACCGTTGGTGGGCAAGAACGTCCTGTACGGCGTCTGGCTGGCCGAAGGCGGCGGGCACCTCCTCGAGATCGACCCCGGCGGTACCTACTACGTCGCGGCCGAGCCTGGTGAACCGATCGACCGTGGCCAGTGGTCGTTGCGCGGCGGCTCGGAGCTCACGCTGACGAGCTCTGCGGACTCCGCCACGTGCGGGGATGGTGACCGGCTCGTCCTGGGTGCGGTGGAGCAGGACTTCGGAACCGGAACCAGGGCTCTGCGCTGGAGCGTGCGGGAGAACACCTGCGGCGCAACCTGGGTGCCCGCGGCGTGGATCCTGATCCCGCATGAAGGCAGCTGACCCGAACTCGACGTTGGAAAGGGATTCGCATGAACAGAGAGCAGCGTGCTGCCTGCCGCAGTCGTCGGCAACCGGGAGTCCGGGGGAGGACGGCCGGCCTGAAGGTCGCCACCGCCATCGGACTGTCCCTGGTCGTCGTGGGCTCGGCGTCCGCCGCGACGGAGGCGGGTGCCTGGGCACCTGCGCAGAAGGTCGACGAGGTTGCCGGCAACAGCAGCGACCTGAACACGCCGGCCTTGGACGGCTGCCCGATCCACTCACCCGACGGGCTGAGCCTGTACCTGGCCTCCAATCGCCCCGGCGGCCACGGCGGCATCGACATCTGGGTCGCCACGCGTGCGAGCACCGACGCGCCGTTCGCCGCGCCCGAGAACCTTCCCGCCCCGATCAACTCCGCAGCCGACGACTTCTGCCCGACACCGCTGCGCGGCAACCGGCTGTTGTTCGTCAGCCGCCGCGTGACAGAGCAGACCTGCGGAACTGGCGACAGCGACATCTACGCGACCCGCCAAAACCCAAAGCACGGCTGGGAGGCGCCGCAGCACCTCGCATGTACGCCGGACGGGCCCAACAGCACGCTCGACGAGCAGGGGCCGTCGCTGGTCGAGATCGACGGGGTTGACCATCTCTACTTCTCGCGCAACTCCGCAACCGTGCCGGGCGACATCTTCGTCTCGCGCAACTTCGGGCCGGCCACTGCCGTGAGTGAGCTCAACAGCCCCGGCAACGACATCCAACCCAACGTGCGCAAGGACGGACGCGAGATCGTGTTCTCGTCCAACCACCCGTACCCCGGAGCGCAAGGCGGCCAGGACGTCTATGTCTCGACCCGTGCGTCGGTGGACGACCCATGGTCTGCGCCGCAGAACCTCGGCGACGCAGTGAACACGACCGCCGGCGAGACCCGCCCGTCGCTTTCATGGGACGCGGGCACGCTCCTGTTCGGCAGGGCCCCAGGTCCAGAGGGGCTGTCTGACATCTACGTCAGCACGCGGTGACCCCGCGGGAACCTGACTCTGGCGCGACCCGTTCCCATGTGGCATTGCCGCGAGCATCGCCTACCGGAAGGCAACGTGGTGTCCCAGCCTGAGTCACCCTCCGGGGCTAGTCCGGCGACGCCTCAGGGCCGCCTGATCGCTGGGGCGGGGAACCTCGGCAGTCAGCCCGGTTGGCGCGGTCGCGCCGGACGCACCGTTGCCTACGTGGCTCTGATCGGCGCCGCACTCGCGGCGGTAGCCGTCATCGCCGGCGTCATCTGGCTGTCCGTCTAACCAGCTCGGCGCGGTCAGACGTCGTGCAGTTGCCTCAACCACGAGTTCCACCCCGGGAGCAGGGCGCTGCTGCGGCTTGCCACGTCTGTCGCCAGCCTTCCGGCCGTCTGGTCAGCCGTCAGCGCGGATGTGTCAAGCCACCAGCCGATGTCGCCGAACTCGCGCCTCATGTCTGCGTCCAGTCGTTCGTACCCGTCGAACGCGAACCGATCCTCTGGGCCGCGTCCGGCGTTGCGGGACTTGCACGCTTCGATTCCTGGATCGAGGATGACGAGCCGGACCGGACGCGGTGACATCAACGCGATGAAGAAGTCCAACTCAGAGAGATCCGCTAGGACGGTGTCCATCAGAACCGTGAACCCGAAGTCGATGAAGTTGTTGGCCAAGCAGCACATGTTTCGGTTGCAGAGCTCGTCTTGACGGATCGCTTCCTCGGAGGGCTGGCCCATGAACCACACGTAGCCACTGCGAATCATGACGTTGACAGCGTCTCCACCGACCTGCGCCGCTCGAGGCATCAGCTGCGCTACGAGAGAGGTGACGGTCGTCTTTCCCGCTCCGGGCATTCCCGTCACGATCACGCATCCGGATACTTCGTCGGTGGTCACGGCGCGTGACGTTTCCACGCTCAGTGCGGCGGTCGCAATCGGATATCACCAGAACGCTTGTCGGTCGCTCGTCGATCAACCCGCATCCCGAATCGGTACGTCAAGGTCTGCCCCAGGAACACAGCAACGACAAGAAGTCCGACAGCAGTGCTGCTGAGCGTGAGCTGGCCCGCTCCGGTCTTGTCCAGCGAGGTATGGTCACCGGCCCGCCAGGCGTACCCGATGAGGAACAGAACCGCGACACCAACGTTCAACGTCACATGTGCCAGCGCGACCCGCCTTGGCCGGGTCCCACGGCAGCTCACCCGGCCGGGTCCAGGTGAGGATGTCGAAGACCAGCGACGACACGAACGCCCCGATCGGGAGCGGCACCAGGAACGGATGCAACGGGTGCCCCTCCGGGCCGCTCACCGCGGACGACCTCATGCCGCCCGTCCTAGTGCCGCGCGCGTGGATCCGCCAGCGCCCCAAGTCGCGTCGGCGCCTAGTTGATGTCGAACTCGTTGCCTTCAGGATCGGTGAGAGCGACTGCGAAGTGGTCCAGACCCTCCTGGACGTTCGTGTGCAGCCGGGTGGCACCAAGAGACACGAGCCGAACCGCCTCGGCCTCGACCCGCTCGCGCCTGGCGTCGAGCGGTGTACCGCGGCCACCGCTCGCGTTCACGTCGATGTGGATGCGGTTCTTGATCGACTTCTTCTCGGGGACGATCTGGAACCAGATGCGGGGACCCTCACCGTTCGGATCCTCGATGATGTCCACGCCGTTGCCGAGCTCGTCCTCGGGCACCCCGATCGATCTGAAGAAGTCGTCCCACGAGTCGAAGCCGGGCGGCGGAGGTGCGATGACGTAGTGCAAGGCTTCGGCCCAGAAGTGTGCGAGCGGTTCGGGTGACGTGCAATCGACCACCAGTTGATACGACACGGCCATCTGGCGCCTCCGGGAGTGTTTGGTCAGGATCAGACGGGCAGCCGGGGCTGACACCGTGAGGACCTGACGTGCTGTTGGAGAATGCCAGGCCGTCAACGTCAAGGGTGATTGAGCGACAATGAACCCGTGGGCCTCATCACCCGGATCGGCCGGGCACCTGGCGTGCGCCGACTGGTGCGTAGGCGCGAGGGCGACGGCGTCATCAGTGAGAGCCCTGACCCCGAGGACCGTGATCCGCGCTGGTGCGCTGCTTGCGGGCGCGAGGTGCTGCTCGGACTCACCCGGTGCCTGCATTGCGGTGGCGCGCCACGAACGGCCGCTGAGCTGGCCCGGCGGCGCGGCGACCTGCCCCCGCCACCTGGACGCGGTCCGGCGTCCTGGGAGCTGTGAGCACCGGCGCCGGGTCGAGCTATCGCGGGGTCAGCACGCAGAACTCATGGCCGTCGGGATCGGCCATCAGCACCCAGCTGACCTCGCCCTGGCCGAGGTCGACGCGGGTCGCCCCGAGGGAGACGAGCCGGTCGACCTCCACATGTTGATCACCGTCGACCGGCGGAGCGAGGTCGAAGTGCAGCCGGTTCTTCCCGGTCTTCGGCCTCAGCGGCGGACCGCCCCAGGCGATCTTCGTACCGCCGGCCGGCGACTGGATCGCGGTCTCTTCGTCCTGGTCCCAGGCCAGCGGCCAGCCCAGCGCCTCGCTCCAGAAGTATCCGACCTGCTGCGAACCGTCACAGGCCAGCTCTCCGAGGAACCCGCAGCCGGCGAGGAAGCTGTTGCCCGGCTCGATCACACAGAACTCATTGCCCTCGGGGTCGGCGAGCACCACATGACCCTCCTCCGGGCGTTGACCGACGTCGAGGTGTCGGGCGCCCAGTCCGAGCGCCCTCGCCACCGTCTGCTGCTGGTCCTCCAGGGACGTGCTCGTCAGGTGGAGGTGCACCTGGTTCGGGCCGACCTTCTGCTCCTGGGTCGGCAGGAACCGGATCCGGAAGCCGATGTCATCGCTGGGCAGGAGCGCGATGCTGTCGTGGGGGTCGTCGACCAACTCCCCGTCCAGGACGCCGGCCCAGAAGCGCGCGAGCCGGCGCGGGTCGTTCGCATCGAAGCAGAGCGCGTAGAGGTGAGAGGTCATCCCGCTCCGCATCTAGGTCTGATCGCCGGCGTCGGGCGGTCCGTCGAGCACCGTGGGAACGTACTCGAGCAGCTGGAGGCGGCCGTCGAAGGTGCGGTGCTCGACCAGCTCGAGGGCGACGTCGGGGTAGCCGTCGAAGATGCGCTCCTTCCCGGTGACACCGGTGATGACCGGGAAGACGACCACGCGAAACCTGTCCACCAGCCCGGCTTCGAGCAGCGACCTGCACAGGGTCAGGCTGCCCAGCGTGTGCATGGGGGGTCCCGACGCATCCTGCTTCATGTCCCGCACGGCCTCGACCGGGTCACCGTCGACCAACTCGGTGTTGGCCCACGACAGCGGTGCTTCCAGGGTCGAGGAGAACACCACCTTGGGCATCGACGTCAACCCGGACAGCCCTTCGCCCGACTCGGCGAACCCGGACATCAGCCGGTAGGTGGTCGCTCCCATGAGGGCCTTGTGCTCATGGTGGGCTTGGTCCTCGAGCCAGCCGAGGTACTCAGGTCCTTCGAGACCCCAGAAGCCGGGCCAGCCGTCCCCCGCCGCGTACCCGTCGAGGGAGATGATGAAGTCCACCATCAGGCTTGGCATCGGGATCTCCATTCGTCGGCAGGTCTTCGGTACACGCTATGAAGAGGCGGCGCGGATCTCCACCCGAAAAGCCGTGGGGTGAATGCCCTCATGAGTGGCTGGCGGCCTGACCCCCGGACCCGGCCCGGCTCCGTAGCGGGGCGCCCCGGGAGGCGCTAGCGTCCGGAGATCA
>JAVEDA010000156.1 GCA_030841195.1 Actinomycetota bacterium
CCGCCGAGCTGGGCCCGCGACCTGCCCTCGGCGGAGACGATCCGGCTGAGGCTCTGCTCGCCGTCGTCGAGGTCGGCACCGGCGTCGAGCGCCCTGGCCGCAACGGCGCTGTCGGCCGACACCCGCAGCCGTCCTTCGACGACCGCCCGCTCGGCACCGTTGCGGATCATGCCGGGGTCGGGCTTGGCCCCGAGCAGCAGGGCGAGGCCTTGGACGACCATGGTCTTGCCGGCCCCGGTCTCGCCCGACACGACGGTCAAGCCGGGCGCGAGCTCGAGCACGGCGTCCTCGATCACGCCGAGGCCGCTGATCCGCATCTCCTCGAGCACGCGGGCGAGCCTACGCGGAGGGCGGGTCGGAACCGTCCTTCCCGGCCCGGCCGCGCCAGCCGCGCACCGGCAGGTCGAACTTCGCCACCAGCCGGTCGGTGAACGGCGCCGAGTGAAGGCGGGCGAGCAGCACCGGCTGCTTCCCCCGGCGGGCCTCGATCCGGGCTCCGGGCGGCAGGTCGACCGACCGCTGCCCGTCGCACCACAGCACACCGACGCCTGCTCCCGGCGTCACCACCTCGACGGCCAGCACCGAGTCGGGCGACACCACCAACGGTCGCGCGAACAGCGCATGGGCACTGATCGGCACGAGCAGCAGCGCCTCCACCTCCGGCCAGACGACCGGACCGCCCGCGGAGAAGGCGTACGCCGTGGAGCCGGTCGGCGTGGCCATCACGACGCCGTCGCAGCCCCAGCGCGACAGCGGGCGGCCGTCGACCTCCGCGACCAGCTCGAGCATCCGTCGCCGGCTGGCCTTCTCGACCGATGCCTCGTTCAGCGCCCACCCGCGGGTGACCAGGTCCCCGTCGCTGGTGACGGTGACGTCGAGGGTCAGCCGCTCCTCCACGACGAGGTCGCAGGCCACCACCCGGTCGACGGTCGCCTCCAGCGCGTCCCGCTCCGCCTCGGCCAGGAACCCGACGTGCCCCAGGTTCACGCCGAGGATCGGCACCCGGGACGGCCGGGCCAGCTGCGCGGCCCGCAGCAGCGTCCCGTCGCCGCCGAACACGACCACGACCTCGCACCCCGCAGCAGCCTCCTCGCCGTGCGGGACCACCACGACGTCCGGCAGGTCCAGTTCCGCGGCCTCGTCGGCCAGCACCCGCACGGTCATGCCGGCCGCAGCGAACCGCGCAGCCGCCGTCCGCACCGCTTTCAGCGCCTCGTCCCGGCCGGTGTGCCCGACGAAGAGCACGTGCCGGGTCACGACGGCCCCGCCGCGACCGCGGCCTCGAGCCGGGCCGGGTCGAGCGGCGCCGCTCCCCGACGCAGCCACAGGAAGTACTCGACGTTGCCCGCCGGCCCCGGGAGCGGGCTGGCCGTCACGCCGGCCACACCCAACCCGTGCTCCTCGTACGCCGTCGCCGCCACCGCCGCGACCGCGGCGACCCGGCGCTCCGGCTCCCTGACGACGCCGCCGGCACCGAGCGCCTCGCGACCCACCTCGAACTGCGGCTTGACCATCGGCACCAGGTCGGCGTCCGCGGCCGCGACCGAGACCAGCGCCGGGAGCACCAGGCGCAACGAGATGAAGGACAGGTCGGCGACCACGAGGTCGACCGGCTCCCCGACCGTGGCCGGCGTCAGGTCGCGGACGTTGGTGCGGTCCACCACCCGGACCCGGTCATCGGTCTGCAGCGACCAGGCGAGCTGGCCGTAGCCGACGTCGACGCAGACCACCTCGCGCACCCCGCGCCGCAGCAGCACGTCGGTGAAGCCACCGGTCGAGGCTCCGGCGTCCAGCGCTCGCCGCCCAGCGACCGCCAGCCCGTCGGCCTCGAAGACGTCCAGCGCGCCCGCCAGCTTGTGGCCGCCGCGGGACACGTAGGTCTCCCCGGCCGGCTCCTCGACCACGATCGGGTCGCCGGCGGTGATCTGGGTAGCCGCCTTCACCGACGTACGACCCGGAACGCGCACCTGCCCGGCCGCCACCAGCTCGGCCGCCTGCTCGCGCGAGCGCGCGAGGCCACGGCGGACCAGCTCGGCGTCCAGCCGGGCGCGTCGGGTCACGGCCTTGCGTCGCCCGGACCGGGCTCGGCGGTGTCGCCGGTCTCGCCGGTCTCGCCGGTCTCGCTGCTGACCGCGGCGTCGGCCAGCGCGTCCTGCAGCACCCGGTGCACGTCCTCGTAGACCTCGACGTGCTGCACCAGCGGAGTGTCGGTCAGCCCGTCGAGCCGGGCGACCGCGGCCGCGATCCGCGGGTCTCGCGCGTCCTCGACCTCCAGGTGCTCGTCGTGCTCGGGGTAGTCGGTCACGAGCCGTCCGTCGTGGTCGTGGCCGCCGGCTTCGTCGTGGCGGTCGACTTCTTCGCCGCCGTCTTCTTCGCGGTCGACTTCTTCGCGGTCGTCTTCTTCGCGGTCGTCTTCTTCGCGGTCGACTTCTTCGCGGTCGCCTTTCTGGCCCGGGTGTTCGCAGCCTTGCGGGCGGTGGCGGAGCGACTCAGCTCCTCCTCGAGCTCGCCCACCCGCCGCTCGAGCTTGGCGGCGCGGCGTTCGGCGGCGTCCATCTCCTTGGTCGACACCAGGCCCGTCCGCGCGACCGAGCGCTCGACCTCGCCGCGCACCAGGTTCACCAGCAGGTGCCGGTTGGCCTTGCTGGTCGCCATCAGGTCCTCGGTCAGCGACGACACCTGTGCCTGCACCGAGGTGGGCAGGACCGCGCCGCCCTGAGCCACCAGGGCCCTCGCCGCGGCCCGGGCACGTTCGCGGGTCACGTCGGTGAGTCCGTTCGCCAGCTGGATGTAGCCGCGCAGGCCGTCGAGCACCATGGGCGCCTCCGTCTCGTCGTGCCACCCGCGCGAGAGGGCGGGCGGTCTCGCGGGAGACGCTACCGCCCGGGCGCCGGACGGTGCTGCGGTAGCGTCCCTGCGCACGATGCCGGTCGCCCTGGCCGGCATCGACCAGCACCGACTGCCCCAGGAGGACCACCCGTCATGGCGACGTGGGAGGAGTGCCGACAGGCACTCGAGCGGCTGGCCGACAAACTCCAGGACGTCGACGAGGACGAGCGCAAGCGGCACGCCTTCGACCGCAGCCTCAGCTGTCGCGTGCCGGACCTCGACGTCACCTTCACCGGTCGGCTCGAGGACGGTCACATCCGGGACATCGGCACCGGCGAAGCGGAGCGGGCCCAGATCCGGCTGACCGCCGACAGCGACGACCTGGTGGCGATGACCGACGGCCACCTCGGCTTCGGTCAGGCCTGGCTGTCCGGCAAGGTCAAGGTCGAGGCCGGCGTGCGCGACCTGCTGCGGCTGCGCTCGATGCTCTAGCCCTCACCAGCCGACGGCGGCCAGCGCCGGTCCCGGGTCGGTGTCCTGCAGGTCGGTCGCGCTCGCCCACCACGCGACGCACAGGGCCCGCAGCCCGTCGACCGGATCGCCGCCACCGGTCACGGTCACCTTCGGTCCGGCCACCTGCACGGTCCAGCCACCGCAAACCCAGCCGGCAGCCTCGGCCTCGACTCCGGGGTGCGGCCGCATCAGGCCCGACTCCAGGTCGGCCGAGAGGTAGGTGGGCCGCAGTTCCGGCTCGGCGCGCAGCAGGTCGGCCGGCCGGCTGACGCCGGTGAGCACCAGCAGGCTGGGCACCCCGGCCCGGTTGGCGCCCTCGATGTCGGTGTCCAACCGGTCCCCGACCACCAGGGGGTGCTCCGCACCGGTGCGCTGGACGGACTCCAGGTGCAGCGGCGTCTCGGGCTTGCCCGCGACCGCGTCCGGCGGCCGCCCGACGGTGCGCGCGACCACCCCCACCAGGGTGCCGTTGCCCGGCGCGGTGCCACGCGGCGTCGGGATGGTGGCGTCCATGTTGCTGGCGACCCACGGGACGCCGGTCGCGACGGCGTACGCGCCCTCGGCGAGCTGACGCCAGCCGACACCGGGGTCGTAGCCCTGCACCACCGCCGCCACCTCCGGGCCGGCTTCGTGCACGGGCGTCAGGCCCCGCTCGCGTAGAGCTGCGACCAGTCCCTCGCCGCCGACGACCAGCACCGCGGACCCGGGCGGGACCCGGGCGGCGACCAGTGTTGCGGCGGCCTGAGCGGACGTGACGACATCGCCGGTCTCGGCCGGCAGACCCAGCTCGCGCAGGTGCGCCGCCACCGCCTCCGGCGTGCGGGACGCGTTGTTCGTCACGTACGCCGGTCGCATCCCGGCAGCGGCCGCGGCCCGCACTGCCTCCGGGGCACCCGGCACGGCGTCCGGGCCCACGTAGAGCACGCCGTCGAGATCCAGCAGGGCCACGTCGTGCCGGGTCGAGAGCGGGCTGCCGCAGCCGGCCACCAGAGGGCCGGTCACGCCGACGGGTCCCCGGCGTCCGGGCCGCCGCGCAGGTCGGGAGGGCCGGTCAGCCCGGCGTCCTCCCGGGCCCGGACGGTCGCCCGGGCCTCCCGTAGGGCCTGCTGGTACTCCGCGCGCCCCGGGCGCATCGCGGTGGCCAGCGCGAGCTGCTCGACCGCGGCGGTCAGGTCGCCCAGGCGCATCCGGGACAGGCCCAGCCCGAACCGGGCGTAGTCGCTGTCGGGGCTGGTGTCGACCAGCTCGGTGAAGCGGTCGGCGGCTTCGGCGTAGCGCCGGGCGTCGAACAGTGCGCGGGCGAACGTCTCGAGCACGCTGGTCGACTCCGGCTCCCGCTCGAAGGCGTGCCGGAGCAGCTCCGCGGCCGCCTCGGGGTTGCCGCCCTCCAGCAGCGTTCGGCCGCGGACGTACCAGTCATAGACCTCGCCGGCCGGCTCGCCGCCCTCGCGCGCGCTGTTCTCGGTCACCGGCCCTCCCCCTCCGTCGCCGTCTCGTCCGCCCGTACCATCCTCGCCATGCCTGCCGCCGACCACGTGCCTGACAGCTCGGGGCCGGCAGCGGCGGACGGGCTGCTGGTGGCGCCGTTCCGGGGGCTCCGGTACGTGCCGGCCAGGGTGAGCGACCTGGCGGCCGTCACCAGCCCGCCGTACGACGTGATCGATCCCGACGACGCGACCCACCTGGAGCAGCTTGACCTGCACAACGTGGTCCGACTGATCCTGCCACGCGACCCGCGGGGCGGTGCAGCGGGCGTCGGCCCCGGGCGGTACGCGCACGCCGCCGAGCTGCTGGACGGGTGGCGGGCCGAGGGCGTCCTGCGCCGCGATCCGCGTCCCGCGCTCTACGTCTACGAGCAGTCCGGGCCGGGGGTGTTCCAGCGCGGACTGCTGGCGGCGGTGGGGCTGCACGACCCCGCCGACCGGGTGGTCCTGCCGCACGAGGACGTGATGCCCGGGCCGGTCGCCGACCGGCTCGAGCTGATGCGCGCGACCAGCGCCAACCTGGAGCCGATCCTGCTCGTGTACGACGGTGGCGGCGACACGGCCGCGGTGCTGGACGAGGTTGCGGCCGGGCCGCCGACCCTGGAGACCACCGCCGAGGACGGCCTGACCCAGCGGGTCTGGGCGGTCGAGGACCCCGCGCTGCACGAGCGGGTGGCCCGCGACCTGGCACCGCGGCAGGCCCTGATCGCCGACGGTCACCACCGGTGGGCGACCTACCGGCGGCTGCAGGCGGAGCGGCACGCGGCCGGGCAGGGTGCCGGCCCGTGGGACCGCGGGCTGGCGATGCTGGTCGACTCCCGCACCTCGCCGCTGCGGGTGGCGGCGATCCACCGGGTGGTCGCCGACCTGGACCTGGACACGGCGCTGGCCGATGCCAGCGAGACCTTCACCGTCGGACCGGCCGGCGACGACCTCGAGTCGGCGCTGGCGGTGCTGGCAGACACGGCCGCTGCTCACCCGTTCGTCGTCACCGACGGCGCGACGTACCGCCTGCTGGCCGACCCGGACCCGGCCGCGGTCGCGGCAGCATTGCCGGCCGAGCGGCCGGCCCGGTGGCGATCGCTGGACGCCAGCGTGCTGCACCTGCTGCTGCTCGAGCGGCTCTGGCAGGTCTCTGACGACGATCGCCGGGTCGGCTACCTGCACGACAGCGGCTCGGCGGTGCGGGCCGCCCGCCGTGCGCACGGGGTCGCGGTCCTGATGCGGCCGGTGGCCGTCTCCGACGTGCTCGCGCTGGCCGCCGCGGGCGAGCGGATGCCGCGGAAGTCGACGTCGTTCGGCCCGAAGCCGCGCACCGGGCTGGTGCTGCGGATCCTGGACGACTGACAACTGACGACTGGCTCGGCAGAGCCGTCGCGAGCCGTCAGCCGGCCGACGCGACCCGCCGGACCCGCGTCACCTCGACCTCGCTGCGGCTGGCCGCGCCGGCACCGACCCGCCAGAACCGCCGGCGCAGGCTGCCCTCCACCTCGACCACGTCGCCCGGCACCAGGCGGGAGACGACGCGCTGGACGTCGCGGCGCCAGGCGGCGCAGTCGAGGGTGTCGACGGTCGGTGCCCGTTCCGCCTTGCGGCGACGATCGGGGCTGCGCGCCACCACCAGCCGGAACGAGACGAGCACGTCGCCGCTGGGCAGCTCGCGCCGGCTCGGCTCGACCGCCAGCCGCCCGACCAGCCGGACCTCGTTCACGTGCTCGGGCGGGCGGTCATCCGTCCTGGTCGCGGGCCTCGTCATGGTCACCGTCGTCCTCCTCGTCCGGCGGGCCGGGCACCCGCACACCGAGCATCGACCGGAGCCATCGACCGGTGGTCCGCCGCCGGTGGATCTGGGGACAACTCGAAGCAGTCCGCTGTCTGGGGACGGTGGGGCCGTCCGACGCCGAGGTCTCAGTCGTCGTCGTGCTCGACGATGGTGACCCCGCCCAGCTCGGCCAGCCGCTCGTCGGCGTCGGTCTCGCCGGTCTCGTCCGCCTCGGCAGCGTGCTCGAACCAGGTGACCGCCTCGTCCTCGCGGCCGGCCGCGAGCAGCGCCTCGGCGTAGGCGTAGAAGAGCCGGGCGGACCAGGCCCGGCGCCGGCCGGGCTTCAGCTCCGGGCCCTGGAGCAGCAGCACCGCTGCCTCGGGCTGGCCCATGTCCCGCCGGGCGCCGGAGGCCACGATGAGCATCTCGGCCCGTCCTGCGGCGTCCAGCTTCGCGACGTCGGGGCTGCCGGCCAGCTCCAGGGCCTTCGCCGGCCGGCCCAGGCCGCGCTCGCAGTCGGCCATCATCGGCAACGTGCTCTGGTCGCCGGACATCCGGCGGGCCGCGCGCAGCTCGGCCAGCGCCTCGGCGTACCGGCCGGTCACGTAGGCCGCGATGCCGGCCGCCTCCCGGACCGCCGGCACCCGGCCGGCCCGGTCCCGGGCCGCGATCGCGTGCCGGTAGGCCAGCTCGGGATCCTCGTCCAGCAGCCGGCCGGCCATCACCAGGTGCCGGCTGACGGCGGTGCTGTTGAGCGTCGCCAGCGAGCTCAGCTCGGCCCGCACCGCGCGGTCCAGCTCGGACCCGGTGACCTCGTCCGGCAGTGCCGGCTCGTCCCGGCGCGCCGTCGCCGGCCGAGAGCCCTCCTGCTGACCGTCCCGCGACCGGCTGCTACCGCGGCCGCCACGGGTGTTCTGCGCCGCCGGGCGAGCGCCCTGGCCCGTAGGGCGACCCTGGCCGGAGCCAGCGCCGGACGGGCGGCTGCGGGCCGGTCGGTCGGGTCGGTCACCGGAGCGGCGGTCGTCGGTCACTGAGGTCTCCGTCTCGGGTGGTCGGGCTCGGGTGGTCGGGCGCAGCAGTCTTGCTCGACAGGGGGCAGAAATGCATCAAGGGCCACCCCTGATGGAGTGGCCCTTGATGAAAGTATGTCCGGCGGCGTCCTACTCTCCCACGCGGTCCCCCGCGCAGTACCATCGGCCCTGAGAGGCTTAGCTTCCGGGTTCGGAATGGAGCCGGGCGTTTCCCTCTCGGTATGGCCGCCGAAACTCTATG
>JAVEDA010000166.1 GCA_030841195.1 Actinomycetota bacterium
GGGCTGAAGAACCGCCGCGTCACCGGCAGGTACGGCGAGGGCTCGACCGGCACGGTCGGCGACGGGGCGTGCAGGGGGTTGATCAGCACGAAGCCGGCGCCCAGCTCCTCACCGGCCCACCGGGCCAGCTCGGCCAGGTCGTCGAGGTCCCCGTGGCCCCAGGACCGCCGCGAGCGCACCGAGTAGAGCTGGGTCATCAGGCCCCAGGTGGCCGGACCGTCTGCCACCCGCGCCGGCAGCTCGAGCCGGTCCGGGGTCACGACGAGCGGCACCCGCACCACGACGTCGTACGCCGGTCCGCTCGCAGCCACGAGGTCGTGCCAGCCCAGCGGGAGGTCACGCGGAACAGTGAAAGTCGCCTCACCCACCTCGCGGCCGTCGACAACGCGCGGCGGCACCCACCGGTCCTCCTGCGAGAGGTGGACCCGGCCGCCGGTCTCGAGGTCGACGTGCACCCGCACCGGCTCCCCGTGCGGGACGTGCACCGCGATCTCGGCCGGGCGGCCGGAGCGGACCACGACGCACGGCGGCAGGGTGCGCCGCCAGGGCTGGTCTCGTACGTCGGTCAGCGCAGCCCGCACCGACTCCTCCGTGTGGGCTGCGACCCCCAGCGCAGCCAGCACCGCCTCGATCGACTCGCGCGTGACGACGACGTGCTGACCGCGCCAGTCCCAGAAGTCGGTGGCGACGCCGTGCGCCGTCGCGAGCTCGGCGAGCTCGGGCGACGGGAGGGCGGCCGCTGGGTCGGGCCCGGCGGCAGGGTGCTCGGTCATCGAGCGAGGAGTCTGCCGCACCTGCGGCGGCGGCTCGCACCCCGTCCGACGGGCGGGGCTCGCTCCCGGCGTACGAGTTGGCCCGGGACCTTGATCGTTCGCGACGTTGCGCGACAACGCGCCGGCCTCCGGTCGGCGAGTTGCGCACAAAGGTCGCGAACGATCTTGTGGTGGGTGAGTACCTGCGTGGTGGCCGGCAGCGCTAGGCCGAGACGACCCCCGCCACCGACTCGCCGCCGTACGCCTCGAGGTAGGGCGCCCAGCTCGGGTCCGACCGGCCGGTGCCGAGGATCCGCCAGGCGGTGCCGGTGGGCTCCTGCGGCGGGTGCAGCCGCCAGCCGAGGTCGGCCACCGTGCGGTCGGCCTTCACGTGGTTGCAGCGGCGGCAGGCCGACACGACGTTGCCCCACTCGTGCCGTCCGCCTCGGCTGCGGGGCACCACGTGGTCGATGCTCGTGGCCGGCACGCCGCAGTAGACGCAGCGGCCCCCGTCGCGGGCGAAGACGGCCCGGCGGGTCAGCGGAACGGGACCGCGGTACGGGATCCGCACATAGCGGGTCAGCCGCACCACGGCGGGCGCCCGGAGCTGGATGCTCGAGCTGTGCAGCACGAGGTCGGAGTCCTCGACCGAGATGGCCTTGCGCATGAGCACGAGCAGCAGCGCGCGCCGTGCCGGCACGACGCACAGCGGTTCGTACGTCGCGTTGAGCACCAGTGCGTGACCCATCCGCGCCTCCCGGCTACGGGCCCGGCACGTGGCTCGCGCCGGGTCGGCCCGGTCAGTCTCTCCTGCCGTGGCGTGATCCGCCAACAAGAACACTCCGCTTACAGTGACGGCCATGACGCGCCCCGCCTACCCCGAGGCCCGCCGGTCCGACGACGCCGACAGTCTGCACGGCACGCTCGTCCGCGACCCCTACCGCTGGCTGGAGGACCCGGACAGCCCGGAGACGGTTGCCTGGTCGCTCGCCCAAGACGCGTTGCTGCAGGCCGAGACGGGTGGTCTACCCGGCCGCGACCGGCTGGTGGAGCGGGTCGGACAGCTCCTCGGCGCGGGCACCGTGGGCACGCCGGCCTGGCGCGGCGACCGCCAGTTCTTCATGCGCCGCACGGCCGAGCAGGAGCACGCGGTGCTGCTCACCGTCGACCCGGAGGGCACCGAGCGGGTGCTCGTCGACCCGGTCGCCATCGACGCCTCCGGCACGACCACCCTGGATGCGTGGCAGCCGTCCAAGGAGGGCCACCTGCTCGCCTACCAGCTCTCCGCCGGCGGCACCGAGGAGTCGGTGCTGCACGTCATCGACGTCGTGACCGGCGCACCGGTCGAGGGCCCGATCGACCGGGCCCGGTACTCGCCGGTCGCGTGGCTGCCCGGCGGCGAGGCGTTCTACTACGTACGCCGGGTGCGCCCCGAGCTGGTGCCTGCGGACGAGGCGCAGTACCACCGGCGGGTCTGGCTGCACCGCGTCGGCACCGAGCCCGAGACCGACGCGGAGGTGCTGGGCGCCGGGCTGGACATGACCAACTACTACGGCGTCACGGTGTCGATGGACGGCAGGTGGCTGGTCGTCGGCGCGTCGGCCGGCACGGCACCCCGCAACGACCTGTGGCTGGCCGACCTGTCCGACGGGCGGCTCGAGTCGCCGACGCTGCGGGTGGTGCAGGAGGGCGTGGATGCCAGCACGTCACTGCACGTCGGCCGGGACGGACGGGTGTACGTCTTCACGGATCGGGACTCGCCCCGCGGCCGGTTGGCGGTGACGACACCTGACGACCCGTCGTACCCGACCTGGACCGACCTCGTCCCCGAGGACGAGGAGGCGGTGCTCGAGGGCTGGGTGATCCTGGACGGCGCGGGACCCGACGGCGTCCTGCCGGCCGACGGCGGCACGTTGCTGTGCGCGTGGACCCGGCACGCGATGGGCGAGATCACCACACACGCCGTGCGGACGGGCGAGCGCACCGGCACCGTTCCGCTGCCCGGGCTCGGCTCGGTGACCGGGATGGCCGAGCGGCCCGAGGGCGGGCACGAGGCGTGGTTCGGCTACACCGACCACGTGACGCCGGCCTCGGTCTTCCGCTTCGACGCGCACACCGGCGAGACGAGCCAGTGGGCCACCGCGCCAGGGACGGTCGAGGTGCCCGAGGTGCACGCCCGCCAGGTGGAGTTCACCTCAGCGGACAGCACGGTCGTGCGGATGCTCGTCCTCTCGCCGGCGAAGGAGCCGGACCGGCCGCGCCCGACGGTGCTCTACGGGTACGGCGGGTTCAGCATCCCGATGACGCCGGGCTACTCGGCCGGGCTGCTG
>JAVEDA010000178.1 GCA_030841195.1 Actinomycetota bacterium
GTCCAGGGAGAACTCGATCACTGGGACTCCATTTATCTAGGTGACTAGCACATTAGATACCTAGTCAGCCCCCGTCAACCCCCACAGCCCTCGCCAAATGATCACGGAACCGTGATCGTTGGTGGTCAACCGCGGTGAATTCACCGCGGTTCGGCACAAGTGATCACGGACCCGTGTTCATTTTGCGCGCTGTCAGGGCAGTGGGACGTCGGCCCAGCGGCGGCCGACCGGACGCAGCCGCACGGTCCGCGTCTCGTCGGCCGGGTCGCTGCCCCGGTGCAGGACGACCTCGAGCCGGTCCTCGGCCAGGCCCTCGACCTTGCCCTCGCCCCACTCGACCACCGTCACCGACTCGGACAGCGACGCGTCGAGGTCGAGGTCGTCCACCTCGGCCAGGTCACCGAGCCGGTACGCGTCGACGTGCACCAGCGCCGGCCCACCCGTCAGCGGCGGGTGCACCCGGGCGATCACGAAGGTCGGTGACGTCACGTCACCGCGGACTCCGAGCCCGGCGCCGAGCCCGCGGGCCAGCGTCGTCTTGCCCGCGCCCAGCTCGCCGGAGAGCAGCACCAGGTCGCCGGCCCGTAGCCGGCGCGCGAGCCGGCGGCCGAACTGCTCGGTGTCGGCGGCCGTCGGCAGCACCAGCTCCACCGGCGCCGCGAGC
The DNA here is from genome assembly GCA_030841195.1 of Actinomycetota bacterium. Classification (GTDB taxonomy): domain Bacteria; phylum Actinomycetota; class Actinomycetes; order JACCUZ01; family JACCUZ01; genus JAVEDA01. Next base: position 665 of record JAVEDA010000178.1, read on the forward strand.
GGCTGGTCTGCTTCGGTGCCGGTCATCGGGCGACCTCGGCGAGGACGCGGACGACCTCGGCCAGGTCCTCGCGCAGCGCGGCGAGCGGCGCTCCCTGCGGCCCGAACCGGATCGCGGCGGAGGGGTGGTAGGTGACCAGCAGGCGCCGACCACGGTGCAGCAGGGGCGCCACCCGGCCCTGGTCCCGCAGTGCCGCGATCCGAGCCCCTGGGCCGACGAACCACTCGGCGGCGGTCCCGCCGAGCGCGACCACGACCACCGGGTCCACCAGGTCCAGCTGCCGGTCCAGCCACGGCCGGCACCGCGCCACCTCGGTCCGCCGGGGTTTGCGGTTGGCCGGCGGCCGGCACTTGAGGACGTTCGCCACCGCCACCTGGTCGCGACGCAGACCAGCGTCACCCAGCAGCCCGTCCAGCAGCTGGCCGGACCGGCCCACGAACGGCACCCCGGTCTCGTCCTCCTGGGCTCCGGGCGCCTCGCCCACGAGCAGCACGTCGGCCCTCGGAGGTGCCACTCCGGGCACGACCCGGGTGCGGCTCGCGGCCAGCTCCTCGCACGCGACGCAGCCCTGCACCCGCTCGACGAGGTCATCCCAGCTGGCGGCGGAGGCCGCGGACAGCGCCGGCTCGGTCGTCACGCCGAGGAGGCGCGGCGGTGGCGCACAGCCCGCTCGATGAGCTCGCGCAGGTGGTCGGTGACCACGTCGTGGTGCTCCAGCATCACCAGGTGACCGGCCTCCGGCAGGATCACCAGCTCGGCGCCGGGCACCTGCTCGACCATCGCCCGGCTGTGGTCGGCGGGGGTCATCAGGTCGCGCTCGCCGCCGAGGATCAACGTGTCCACGCCGTTCAGGACCCCGAGAGCCTCGAGCTTGTCGTGCGCGTCGAACGCCGGGAACAGCTCGCCCAGCACGTCCAGCGGCACCGCGTCATGCATCCGGGACACGAACCGCACCAGCGACGGCGGCACGTCGGTTCCGAACGAGTAGCGCTTCGTCAGGACGAACTCGATGTCGGCGCCCAGCGAGCGGCTCCCGCGCACCAGCGCAGGACGCCGGTTGAGTGCCATCAGCGCCCTCGGCGCGGCCCGGCGGAGCACCCGGACGGCGGCGGCAGGTGCACCGAACGAGACCTCGGCGAGCCGGCCGGGCGAGGTCGAGATCAGCGCGACGGCGATCACCCGGTCGCCGAACAGCTCGGGCTGCTGGTCGGCCAGCGCCATGATCGTCATGCCGCCCATCGAGTGGCCGACGAGCACCACCGGGCCCTTCGGGGCGGTGGCCGTCAGCACCGAGCTCAGGTCCTCGCCGAGCTGGTCGATGGTGGCGTGCTCGGCACTGCCACGACCCGATCTCCCGTGACCTCGCTGGTCCCAGAACACCAGCCGCGCGCCGTCCTCGGCGAGGTCGGCGAGGTCGCGGCGCTGGTAGTGCCAGCTGTCCAGGTTCAGCGCCAGTCCGTGGCAGAACACGACAGTCACCGGTGGCGCCTTGCGCGCCGACGGCTTCGGACCGTCGACCTCGACGTGCAGCGCGACCCCGTCGGTCGTGGTGACCGGGACGACGGTGCCGCGGATCTCGCCGAACGGCTCGTCGGCCTCCGGGTCGTCGCCACGGAACGAGCGGCCCACGGCGTACCGCTCGGCCGCCAGACCCACCGCGGCACCGGCCACGACGACGCCCGCTGCGCCCGCGAGCAGCGCGCCGCGCCGGCCCCAGGTCGGCAGGCCGCTCACGGGGTCACCTCGCGGCCGCCCTCGACGTACACCCGGGGATCCCGTGGACCGACCCTGGTCACGATCTCGTTGGAGATGGTGCCCGTCGCCTCGGCCCAGTCCTGCGCGGTCGGGCCGCCGTCGTCGCCGGGACCGAACAGCACCACCTCGTCGCCCACCGCGACGTCGTCGTCGCCCAGGTCGAGCACGAGCTGGTCCATGCAGACCCGGCCGGCCACCGTCCGGCTGCGCCCGGCGGCGAGCACCGGCCCGACGTTGCCGCCGGCCCGGGGCACCCCGTCGGCGTAGCCCAGCGGCACCAGCCCGAGGGTGGTCTCCCGCTCGGTCGTGTAGATGTGCCCGTAGCTCACGCCGCTGCCGGCAGGAACCCGCTTCACGTGCACGAGGTTCGCTGCGAGCGTCATGGCCGGACGCAGCCCGTACGACGAGGGGCCGGCCACGTCGGGGACCGGTGAGAGCCCGTAGACGGCCAGCCCCGGACGCACCAGGTCGAAGTGGTGCTCGGGCGCGGTCAGGGTGGCCGCCGAGTTGGCCAGGTGGCGGACCTCGGGGTCGATCCCCGCGCCCTCAGCGAGTGCGACCGCCTCCCGGAAGACCTCGGCCTGGCGCACGATGGTCGGGTGCCCCGGCGCGTCGGCGTAGGCGAGGTGCGACCACAGCCCGACGACCCGCACGACGCCCTCGGCCTCCGCCTTGCGAGCGGCCTCGACCAGGTCCGCCCAGTCGGCCGGCGCGGCCCCGCCGCGGCCCAGCCCGCTGTCGACCTTGAGGTGCACCCGCGCCGTCGTACCCGTCTGCCGGGCCGCCGCGACCACCTCGTCCAGCGCCCAGCCCGCGTTGACCGACACGTCCACGTCCGCGGCCAGCGCGTCCGCCCACGCCTCCCCCGGCCCGATCAGCCAGGCCAGCACCCGGGGCGCGGTGATCCCGGCCGCACGCAGCTCGAGGGCTTCGTCCAGCAGCGCGGTGCCCAGCCAGGTGGCCCCGCCGGCGACGGCCGCCCGGGCGGACGGCAGCAGGCCGTGGCCGTAGCCGTCGGCCTTGACGACCGCGAGCACCTCGGCCGAGGTGGCCGCGCGCAGCGCCGCGACGTTGGCCCGGATCGCGCCCAGGTCGACCCGTGCGGCGACGTGCTGGCGAGTCATCAGCGGGGGGTCCTCACCCGCCCAGTCTGCCAACTGCCACGCCCGGTCCCGGCGCCAGGACCCGGCGGAAGGCGTCCGGGAGCGCGGCGAGCACGTCGCCGGCGGCCAGCGGCGCGCCGCCGGCCGCGGCGATCCGGCCGGCCAGCCCGTGCAGCCACGCGCCCATCGAGCCGGCGTCGAACGGGTCCAGCCCGCCGGCCAGCAGCGCGCCGCAGAGGCCCGCGAGGACGTCACCGGAGCCCGCCGTTGCCAGCGCGGGGGTGCCGGTCGGGTTGACCCGGACCCGCCCGTCCGGGCCGGCGACCACCGTGGTGGACCCCTTGAGCAGCACGACGGCACCGAGCTCCTTCGCTGCCGCCGTGGCGTGGTGCAGCCGCCGTGCCTCGACGTCGTTGCGCTCGGCACCGACCAGCCGGGCCAGCTCGCCGGCGTGCGGCGTGAGCAGCAGCGGCACCGATCGGCCGCGCCGGCCGGACTGGCCCGCCAGAGCCTGCAGCGCGTCGGCGTCCACCACGGTCGGGACGTCGTCGGCGAGCGCCCGGTCCAGCCGGCCGGCGGCGTCGTCACCGGCGCCGGACCCCACGGTCCAGGCCTGCACCCGCCCCTCCCCGACCACCGCCTCGGGCCATCGCGCCCGCACCAGGGCGGTCGGCTCCTCCGCGCCGAGGTAGCGCACCATCCCGGCACCGCCCCGCAGCGCGCCGCCGACGCAGAGGACTGCCGCCCCTGTGTACTGCGCCGACCCGGCGGCCACGCCCACCACGCCACGGCGGTACTTGTCCGACTCGCGGTCCGCACGGGGCAGCAGGGCCGCGACGTCCTCGGTCTGCAGCACCTCGACCGTGGCAGCCGGCAGGTCGAGCCCGATGTCGACCAGCTCGACGACGCCGGCGTGCGCGGCGCCGGGGTCGACGAGCAGGCCGGTCTTGACCGCGCCGAAGGTCACCGTCACGTCCGCCCGCACCGCAGGGCCGGCAACCTCACCGGTGGACGCGTCGACCCCGCTGGGGACGTCGGCTGCCACGACCAGCGCGCCGTCGGGGAGCGCCGCTGTGACCTCGGCCGCGCGCCCGCGCAGCCCGCCGTGACCGCCGATGCCGAGGATGCCGTCGAGGACGAGATCGATGTGGCGCATGTCGCCGGTCTCGCCTCCCTCGCCGACGACCCGGCCGCCGGCCCGGCGCAACGCCGCGAGCCCCGCCTCGTGCACCCGGTCGGCCAGCAGCAGCGCGTCCACCCGGGCACCGCGGCGCGCGAGCAGCGCCCCGGCGTGCAGCACGTCACCCCCGTTGTTGCCGGCGCCGACCAGCACGAGCACCCGGGCGCCGTAGGCCCCGCCGAGCAGCTGGGCGCACACCCGGGCCAGGCCGGCCGCCGCCCGGGCCATCAGGGTGCCTTCGGGCTGGGCCTCGAGCAGCGGCTGCTCGGCTGCCCGGACCGTTGCGACGTCGTACGCAGCTCGCACCGGTCACCCCTCCGCGATGACGACGGCCGACGCGATGCCGGCGTCGTGGCTCAGCGAGAGGTGGGTGTGCCTGACGCCGAGCGCCTCGGCCCGGGCGGCCACCGTGCCGCTCATCGAGAGGTGCGGGCGGCCGTCCTCGCCGCGGTGCACCTCGGCGTCACGCCAGTGCAGCCCGACCGGCGCCCCGAGGGCCTTCGCGAGCGCCTCCTTGGCCGCGAACCGGGCGGCCAGGGAGGCAGCCGGCAGCACCTGCTCAGCCTCGGTGAACAGCCGCCGCGCCAGTCGGGGGGTGCGAGCCAGCGACTGCGCGAACCGGTCGACGTCGACGACGTCGATGCCCACGCCGATGATCACGGCCCCAGCCTCGCACCTCCCCGTCGAGTGGCGGGGGGGGGGGGGGGGG
>JAVEDA010000232.1 GCA_030841195.1 Actinomycetota bacterium
AGGTGCGGGTTCCACCGCCGCGCTGGCCGAAGATGCCGCCCAGGACGTCACCGAGGCCGCCGCCACCAGGCGCGCCGCCGAACAGGTCGCCGAGGTCGAACGGCACGCCAGCGCCTCCGGCGGACCCGCCGGCTCCACCGGGAGTGCGGAACCGTCCGGCGCCGGCGCCGAACAGCGAGCGCGCCTCGTCGTACTCCTTGCGCCGCGCCGGGTCGGACAGGACGTCGTACGCCTCGGAGATCTCCTTGAACCGCTCCTCCGCCTTGTCGCGGTCGGTGCCGCCGGCGTTGGCGTCGGGGTGGTACTTCCGGGCCAGCTTGCGGTAGGTCTTCTTGATCTCGTCGGGCTGAGCGTCCTTGGGGACACCGAGCGTCTTGTAGTAGTCCTTCTCCAGGAAGTCCCGGGTGCTCATCTGGTGCCCCCTCTCCGTCTGGTCGGTTACTCAGGCTCCGCGACGGCCACCCTGGCCGGGCGCACCACCCGGTCACCGATGCGGTAGCCAGGCTGGAAGACCTCGACCGCGGTCGCCTCGGTGACGTCGTCGGAGTGGGCGTGGGTCAGGGCCTCGTGGATCGTCGGGTCGAACGGGTCGCCCGCCGTGCCGAACCGGTGCAGGCCGAGCTTCTCCACGGTCTGCTCGAGCGCCTCGCCGACCGATCGGAAGCCGCCCTCGAGCTCGCCGTGCTCGCGGGCCCGGCCGATGTCGTCCAGGACCGGCAGCAGGTTGGTGAGCACGTTGGCCACCGCGGTCTCGCGGATGACCTCGCGGTCGCGCTCGACCCGGCGCCGGTAGTTGGCGTACTCGGCCTGCAGGCGCTGCAGGTCGGCGGTGCGCTCGGCCACCTGGCGGGTCAGCTCGGCGGCGACGTCGTCGCCGAGGCCGTCGGCGGGCGAGTCGGGGACCGTCGGGTCCCCGGCGTCCGGAGCCGGCCGGCTGCCGGCCGGCTCCCGGACCTCGCCGGTCAGCGGGTCGATGCGGCGCTTGTCGCGCACGATCGGGCCCTGCTGCTCGACCTCGTGCTCGCCGCCGGGGCGCTCGGTCACTTGCGCTCGTCCTCGTCGACGATCTCGGCGTCGACGATGGAGTCGTCGTCGCCACCCTGGTCGGCGGACCCGGTCGACCCGTCGCCCGTGGTCGCCCCGTCGGCACCGGGAGCCGCGGCCTGCGCCTCGGCGTACATCGCGGCACCGAGCTTCTGGCTCACGGTCGCGACCTTCTCGGTGGCCTCCTTGATGGCCGGTACGGCCGCCTCGTCGGTGCCCTCGAGCGCCTTCTTCAGCTCGGCCACGGCCTCCTCGACCTCGGCCTTCGTCGCCGCGGCGTCGCCCTCGGCGAACTTGTCGGCGTTGTCGGCGAGGAACTTCTCGGTCTGGTAGACGAGCTGGTCGCCGGTGTTGCGGACCTCGGCCTCCTCACGGCGGCGGCGGTCCTCCTCGGCGTGGGCCTCGGCGTCCTTCATCATCCGCTCGATGTCGTCCTTCGGCAGGGCCGAGCCGCCGGTGATCGTCATCGACTGCTCCTTGCCGGTGCCGAGGTCCTTGGCGGACACGTGCACGATGCCGTTGGCGTCGATGTCGAAGCCGACCTCGATCTGCGGGACGCCGCGCGGCGCCGGCGGCAGACCGGTCAGCTCGAACATGCCGAGCTTCTTGTTGTACGCCGCCATCTCGCGCTCGCCCTGGTAGACCTGGATCTGCACCGAGGGCTGATTGTCATCGGCCGTGGTGAAGATCTCGGAGCGCTTGGTCGGGATGGTCGTGTTGCGCTCGATCAGCTTGGTCATGATGCCGCCCTTGGTCTCGATGCCGAGGGACAGCGGCGTGACGTCGAGGAGCAGGACGTCCTTGACCTCACCGCGCAGCACGCCCGCCTGCAGGCTGGCGCCGATCGCGACGACCTCGTCCGGGTTGACGCCCTTGTTGGGCTCGCGGCCACCGGTCAGCTCCTTGACCACGTCGACAACCGCTGGCATTCGGGTGGACCCGCCGACGAGCACCACGTGGTTGATCGCGGAGACAGGGATGCCGGCGTCGCGCAGCACCGACTGGAACGGGGCCTTCGTGCGGTCGAGCAGGTCGGCGGTCATCTGCTGGAACTGCGAGCGGGTGAGCTTCTCGTCCAAGTGCAGGGGGCCGGCGTCCGAGGCCGTGATGTACGGCAGGTTGATCGTGGTCTCCTGCGAGGAGGAGAGCTCGATCTTCGCCTTCTCGGCGGCCTCACGAAGGCGCTGCAGGGCCATCTTGTCCTTGGCCAGGTCGACCCCGTGGTTGTTCTGGAACGACTTCACCAGGTGGTCGACGACCCGCTGGTCCCAGTCGTCGCCGCCGAGGTGGTTGTCGCCGCTGGTGGCCTTGACCTCCACGACGCCCTCGCCGATCTCGAGCAGGGACACGTCGAAGGTGCCGCCGCCGAGGTCGAAGACGAGGATGGTCTGGTCGGTCTCGCCCTTGTCCAGGCCGTAGGCCAGCGCGGCCGCGGTCGGCTCGTTGACGATCCGCAGGACGTTGAGCCCCGCGATCTCGCCGGCCTCCTTGGTGGCCTGCCGCTGGGCGTCCTCGAAGTACGCGGGAACCGTGATCACCGCGTCGGTGATGGTCTCGCCGAGGTAGGCCTCGGCGTCCCGCTTGAGCTTCATCAGGATCCGGGCCGAGATCTCCTGTGCGGTGTACTTCTTGCCGTCGATGTCCACCGACCAGCTCTCGCCCATGTGCCGCTTCACCGAGCGGATGGTGCGGTCGACGTTGGTGACGGCCTGGCGCTTGGCGACCTCGCCGACCAGCACCTCGCCGTTCTTGGCGAAGGCCACCACGGACGGGGTCGTCCGCGAGCCCTCGGCGTTCGCGATGACGGTGGGCTCGCCGCCCTCCAGGACCGAGACGACGGAGTTGGTCGTCCCCAGGTCGATACCGACCGCACGTGCCATGGTTGATGATCCTTACTGTGGGTGCGCCCCGTCCGGGGCGAGGTTGAGTCGTGTTGGCTCATAGTCTGCACCCGCAGCCCGCCGATGTCAACAAAGTTGAGTCGTCGTGACTCAACTCACAACCGGGTGAGCCCAGGAAGCGTCAGCGGGGGTTGAGCACGAGCATCCGGCTGGTGCCGACCACCAGCCCGGCCTTGGGGCGGGGGCCAACCCGCACCCGCAGCGTCATCGGGCCAGCGGTGCGGACCCGCCAGCTCAAGGCCCAAGTGGAACCAGTGCCGGACTCGGTCAGCCAGTCCTGCGCCAGCGTCACCCAGCGACCGTCCGGGCCGCGCCGCTGCAGCGCAACCACCCCGCTGCGGGCCGGCCGCACCGCGCCGGCCAGCTGCAGGGTGCCGCCCGGCCGGACGGTGAGGTCGACCGGGCCCAGGGTCACCCGCTGGCGCACCACGGTGGTGCGGTGCTGCCCCCGAACCCCGAGCTCGCCGCCGCCCCCGCCGTACGCGACGTACCAGTCGCTGCTCCGGCGGGCGGTCCAGGCCCCGAAGCCGAACGCCCCACCAGCCCGGGTCAGGACCGCTTCCACCACCTTGTACGCCGGGGAGCCGGCGTCGCGGCGCAGCAGCCGGACCCGCCGCACGGGCAGCCCGGCGCCGGCCGCGGTGAGCAGCCGACCGGTGACGTGGACCCGGCTGCCCCAGAGCGGGCTCGCCGGAGCGGAGACCGCGAGCGCGGTGCCGGCAAAGG
>JAVEDA010000236.1 GCA_030841195.1 Actinomycetota bacterium
CGAGCAGGGCGCCGGCGCCCACCTCAGCACGCCGGCGGCCGCCTCAGCACGGCTGCATATACGTGCTGCAGCGTCCGCACACGTGCTTTACGTGGTCGACTCCGGGTCAGAAGAGGCGGGTGTCGGCGTCGTCGAAGCCGCGCAGGGCGTCGTAGTCGAGGGTGACGCAGTCGATGCCGCGGTCGGTGGCGAGCACCCGGGCCTGTGGCTTGATCTCCTGGGCGGCGAACAGGCCGCGGACCGGTCGCAGCGTGGAGTCGCGGTTCAGCAGCTCGAGGTAGCGCGTCAGCTGCTCGACCCCGTCGATCTCGCCGCGCCGCTTGATCTCGATCGCCACGGTGGCGCCGACGGCGTCCCGGGCCAGGATGTCGACCGGGCCGATCGCGGTCGGGAACTCTCGTCGGACCAGCCGCCAGCCGCTGCCTAGCGTCTCGATCTGTTCGGCCAGCAGGGCCTGGAGGTGCGCCTCGACCCCGTCCTTGACCAGGCCCGGGTCCACGCCGAGCTCGTGGCTGGAGTCGTGCAGAACCTCTTCGACGGTGATGACGAGCCGCTCGCCCGCCTTGTTGGTCACGGTCCACAGCCCGGCCTCGTCACCGGTGCCGACCCGCAGCGTGCACGGCGGGCTCATCCAGTTCAGCGGCTTGTAGGCCCGGTCGTCGGCATGGATCGAGACCGACCCGTCGGCCTTCACCAGGATCAGCCTCGGGGCACTCGGGAGATGGGCGGTGAGGCGGCCGACGTAGTCGACCGTGCACCGCGCGATGACCAGCCGCACGGCCGCACACGCTAGCCGACGTGCGGGGCCTCGTCCGCCAGCATGTCCCGTAGGTCCAGCAGCCGGACCAGCCGCAGCACCGCCCGGCGGCAGTGCCGCAGCTCGACCCGGCCGTCACGGCGGGCCAGCATCGCCCGGGCCAGCAGGAGCGGCGAGATGCCGGACGCGTCCGCGAACCCCACGCCGCTCATGTCCACCACCAGGTGGGTGCAGGGCGGCCGGCGCCGCGCCACGAGCACCTGGTCGACGACCGCCTGCAGCAGGGGCGAGCTGGTGATGTCGAGATCGCCGTCGAGCCGCACCACGACCGTGGCCCCGTCGGGGCGGACGTCGACGGCCAGCGTCGACTGCGCGTTGCGCACTCGGGCCTCGCCCCCTCCGCGCGGCCGCCCCGTCGCGACCGTCAGGCGGGCAGCGAGCACCCGCGCTGCGCCCTGTCTACCCGATCGGACCCCGTCCATGCGCCAGCGGGCGCACCTGGGAGGATCGCCGGATGGCGCGAGACTTCACGACCGTGGGTGTGGTGGGCCTGGGCACGATGGGGGCCGGCATCGTCGAGGTGTTCGCCCGCGAGGGCGTGCAGGTCGTCGGCCTCGAGCCCACCGAGGAGGCGCTCGAGCGCGGCCGCGGTCACCTGCGCCACTCCACCGACCGGGCCGTACGCCGGGGAAAGCTGACCGAGTCCGACCGGGACGACCTGATGGCACGGGTGCGGTTCAGCACCTCCATGGAGGACCTCGCTGACGTCGACCTGATGATCGAGGCGGTCCCGGAGCGGCTCGACCTCAAGCGGGAGATCTTCGCGGCGGCCGACAAGATCTGCCGGGCCGACACCATCCTCGCCACCAACACGTCCTCGCTGTCGGTCACCGAGATCTCGGTCGCCACCACCCGGCCCTCCAAGGTCGTCGGGATGCACTTCTTCAACCCCGCGCCGGTGCTCAAGCTGGTCGAGGTCGTGCGCACCGTCGTCACCGAGCAGCAGGTCGTCGAGGATGTGTCGGCGCTGGCCGCCCGGCTGGGCAAGAAGCCGGTGGTGATCGGCGACAAGGCGGGGTTCATCGCCAACGCGCTGCTGTTCGGCTACCTCAACCACGCGGTCTCGATGGTCGAGTCGCGCTACGCCACCCGGGAGGACATCGACGCCGCGATGCGGCTGGGCTGCGGGTACCCGATGGGGCCGCTGGCACTGCTGGACCTGATCGGGCTCGACACGGCGTACGAGATCCTGGACACGATGTACCGGCAGTCCCGGGACCGGCTGCACGCACCCGCGCCGATCCTCAAGCAGATGGTCACTGCCGGGCTGCGCGGCCGCAAGACCGGCCAGGGCTTCTACACCTACGAGGCGCCGGACTCGCCGAAGGTCGTGGCCGACGCGCTCACCCCTGTGGCCGGCGCGGCCAACGCCGCCACCCGGGCGGTGCGCCAGGTCGGCGTGGTCGGGTCCGGCACGATGGCCACGGGCATCATCGAGGTGCTGGCCAAGGCCGGCTACGACGTGCTCTACGTGACCCGCGGCGACGAGAAGGTGGCCCGGGTGCGGGCCGCGCTTGAGCGGTCGCTGGACAAGGCGGTGCTGCGCGGCAAGCTCGAGCAGGCCGACCGGGACGCGGCGCTGGCCCGGGTGACTGGATCGTCCCGGCTGGACGACCTGTCGGGTGCTGACCTGGTGGTCGAGGCCGTGGTCGAGGAGCTCTCGGTCAAGCAGGCGCTGTTCGCGACCCTGGACGAGATCTGCAAGCCGGGCGCGGTGCTCGCCACCACCACCTCGTCGCTGCCGGTGATCGACCTGGCCGCCGCGACCGGCCGGCCGGCCGACGTGGTGGGGCTGCACTTCTTCAATCCGGCGCCGGTGATGGCGCTGGTCGAGGTGGTCCGCACCGTCTCCACCGCCGAGGACGTCGTGGCGACCGCGCGCGCGGTCTGCGAGCAGGCCGGTAAGCACGCGGTGGAGTGCGGCGACCGGGCCGGGTTCATCGTCAACGCGCTGCTCTTCCCGTACCTGAACGACGCGGTCAAGATGCTGCAGGCCCACTACGCGACGGTCGAGGACATCGACTCCGCGATGATCGTCGGCTGCGGCTACCCGCTCGGGCCGTTCGACCTGCTCGACGTGGTCGGCCTCGACGTCGCGTACGCGATCCAGCGCACCCTCTACCTCGAGTTCCGCGAGCCCGGGTTCGCGCCCGCGCCGCTGCTGGAGCAGCTGGTCACCGCCGGCTACCTGGGGCGCAAGGCCGGCCGCGGCTTCCGCGACTACAGCTGAGCCGGCATGACCGACGACGACGAGTGGGTGGTCCGGCAGGTGACCGGGTCGGCGTCGACCCGCGCCTACCGGTGCCCGGGCTGCGACCAGGAGATCCGGCCTGCGACGCCGCACGTGGTCGCCTGGCCCGCGTCGTTCCGCGAGGACGACGGCAGTGAGGGGGAGGCCGACGAGGTCGGACTCGCGGAGCGGCGGCACTGGCACACCGCGTGCTGGCGGGCTCGCGGCCGCCGCGGCCCCAAGGTCCAGCGCTCCCGGAACGCGCCGAGGCACTAGCGGACATGACCGAGCACCACCTCTCGACGTACGGCGGGCCGGAGGAGATCCGGGCCGGCACGGTGCTGCCCGCCCGGCGTACCCCGGTGACGCTGCACACCGCGGACGGCCTGAGCCTGGTGGGCGAGCTGGCCGTGCCGGTCGACCGCGACCCGGTCGCGACGCTGGTGACGCTGCACCCGCTGCCGACCCACGGCGGCTTCATGGACAGTCACGTGATCCGCAAGGCGTCCTACCGGCTGCCGGCGCTCGCCGGTGTGGCGGTGCTGCGGTTCAACACGCGTGGCACGTCGTCGCCGGCCGGCACCAGCGAGGGGACCTTCGACGAAGGGGTGGGGGAGCGGTTCGACGTGGCGGCTGCCATCGAGTTCGCCGAGTTCCACGAGGACCCGCCGCTGGCGAACCGGTGGCTGCTGGGCTGGTCGTTCGGCACCGACCTGGCGCTGATGCACGGCCTGGACCCGTCGATCACCGGCGTGATCCTGCTGTCGCCGCCGTTGCGCTTCGCCGACGACGCCCACCTCGACGCCTGGGCCTCCTCCGGCAAGCCGGTGGTGGCACTGGTGCCCGAGTACGACGACTACCTGCGGCCGGCCGAGGCCCGCCAGCGGTTCGCCCGCATCCCGCAGGCCGAGGTGATCGGCGTCGACGGCGCGAAGCACCTGTGGGTCGGGGAGCCGGCCGTACGCCGGGTGCTGGACGAGGTGGTCAAGCGAGTGGCCCCGGCGGCGTACCCGCTCCGGACCACCGTCCCGCCGTCGTAGCCCTGCGCGACGTCAGTCCGTCGACCCGTCCCTCGGCAGCGCGCCGTCGAGGACCTGGAGAGCGGTGCCCGGGACGCTCGCGAGCGGTCCGTCGACCACCCGCAGCACCGTGAGCACGCTGGGACCGGCCCCCGGCACCCGGCCCTCGACCAGCAGGTCGGGCACCCCGTCACCCGTGCGGTCCTGACCCGCGACGTCGCTGCCGAAGTTGCCGAACTTCTGCGGCTCGCCCGGGACCGTGGTTGGCGCCTGCGTCAGCATGCGGTTGCCGGTGGTGCGGAAGCCGGTCTTGCCGACCCGCAGCAGCGTGATCGCGCCGGCGTCCTTGATGCCGTCCACGTCCCGACGGGGCACGCCCACCACGACCTCGTTGCGGCCGTTGTGGTTGACGTCCGCAATGGTGACCGACGCACCGAAGAAGTCGCCGTAGGCCGAGCTGCCGGGCACGCCGCGGGTCTCCTGGGTGGCGGTCACGCCGGCCCGCGGACCGGAGGCGGACCCGCGGAACAGCGTGACGCTCCCAACGCCGACGAACGGCTTGCGAGTGGTCGGGTCGTAGCGCGCGTACGGCCGTGAGGTGACGACGTCGGGGAAGCGGTCGCCGGTGACCTTGCCGATGGCGATGCTGTCGGCCGACCGGCTGCTGATCACCGTGGCGGTGCGCGGACCGGTCGCGGTGCCACGGAGCCAGGAGATGTGGCGGCCGGTGTCGGCGGACGACGACTCGACCAGGTCGACGTGGCCGTCGCGGTCGACGTCGCCCGCGGCCAGTGTCTGGCCGAACCACTTCGTGCCCGCCGGACGCGGCACGATGCTGGACCGCGCGACGGAGAACCCGGCGGGGCCGCCGCGGAGCACCACGACCGAGGACCGGTCGGTGCCCTTGTTGTCGCCGTCGTCGTCTGGGGCGCCGACCGCGAGGTCCGGCCACTGGTCGCCGTCCAGCGACGCGATGACCACGCCGCGGCCGAAGCTCACCAGGTCGCCGTCGGCGCGGCGCGGCCAGACCGTGCTGGTCGCGGCTGCCTGGGTCAGGCCGGCCGGCGAGCCGTGGAAGACGGTGACCGAGCCGTAGCCGTCTGGTTGCGGGTAGTAGCCCGGGGCGCCCACGACCAGGTCGGCGTAGCCGTCGAGGTCGAGGTCGGCACTCGCGAGCGAGGAACCGAACCCTTCGTTGCCCTCCGGTGCCTCCGGGTGGCGCAGCACGGTGGCGGGGCCGTAGCCGTGGACGGAGCCCCCGCGGACCGGGACAAGGACCGGGCCCCCCGCCTCGTTG
>JAVEDA010000256.1 GCA_030841195.1 Actinomycetota bacterium
GTGCGCCCGCTGCGCTGGTCCGGTTCGGCACCAAGGGCGGCATCCGGGCCGGCGCCGCCGCCGATCTGGTGGCAATCGCCCCGGATGCCGGCCTGGTCGTCGACCCGGCGCGGCTGCACCACCGCAACGACGTGTCGCCGTACGCCGGTGCGCGGCTCACCGGTGTGGTGCGCTCGACGTGGTTGGCTGGGACGCTGGTCACCGTGCCGGCGGCCGGTGGCCGGCTGCTGGCAGGAGGGGAGGCGTGATGGGTCAGGACCCGCTCGCGTTGCCCGACCTCGCCGTCCGTTCTCTCGGCGGGGCGGCCGTGTGGGCGAACGACGAGCTGTTCGCCGGGCGCGAGAACCTGGTCACCCCTGGTCCAGCGGTCTTCACTCCGCGCACGTTCGGCGCCAAGGGGCAGGTGTACGACGGCTGGGAGACCCGGCGGCGGCGCGACCTGGCGGCCGGGGACGCGGACCAGGCGATCGTCCGGTTGGGTGCAGTAGGCGTGGTGCGCGCCGTGGTCGTCGACACCAGCCACTTCACCGGCAACTTCCCGACCGAGGCGTCGGTCGACGGGGTCGCCCTCGACGACGCGCCCTCGGTGGCCGCGCTGCGGGCCGCGGACTGGACGCCCCTGGTGGAGCGGTCCGCGCTGAAGGGCGACACCGCGAACGTGTTCCCGGTGGGGTCGCCGCGGCGCTGGACGCACGTGCGGCTGAACATCTTCCCCGACGGCGGAGTGGCTCGGCTCCGGGTGCACGGCGAGGTCGTCGCCGACCCCCGCGCGGTCGAGGCGCTCGGCACCGTGGACCTTGCGGCGCTCGAGCTCGGCGGCCGGGTCACGGGCTGCAGCAACCTGTTCTACGGCTCGCCGGACCGGCTGATCGCCCCCGGACTGGCGCGCTCGATGGGCGAGGGCTGGGAGACGGCGCGCCGGCGCGACGACGGCAACGACTGGGTCGAGGTGCGGTTGGCAGCGCGCGGCGCGGTGCGGGTCGTCGAGCTCGACACGACGTGGTTCCTGGGCAACGCGCCCGGCGCGGCGGCACTGTCGGCGCACGACGGCGACGGACAGTGGTCCCCGCTGCTCGCGCGGACCGTCCTGCAGCCCGACACCCGGCACCGTTTCGTGCTGGCCGAGCCGGCTGCCGCCGCCACCCACGTCCGCCTCGACGTCTACCCGGACGGCGGCATGGCCCGGCTGCGGCTCTGGGGCAGCCCGACCGCCGACGGGCTGGCCACGCTGCAGACTCGCTGGGCCGAGTCCGGGTGAGCCGAGGGTGAGCCTTCCGGACGACGTGCTGACCGAGCTGGACGAAGTGCTCGCCCCGGCCGACCACGCGCTGGCCACCGGGTGGCCGGGTGAGCCCGCGGCCCGACAACCGGTGCACACGCTCTACCTGCCGGCCGACCACCTCGGCATCGACGTGGTGGTGACTATCGGTGCCGCCGCCCTGGACGCGGTGGACTCCGAGGACCCCGCGTCGATGGCCCGCATCACCGGGCTCGACCCCGCTGTTGTCGCAGACGCCTGGCCGCGGGTGCTCGACAAGCTGGCCAGCGAGCCGGTCGAGGACCTGCGGCTCGACCTGGAGGACGGCTACGGGTTGCGCCCCGACGACGAGGAGGACCGGCACGCGGTCGCCATCGGCGAGGCGCTGGCGGGGCTCCCCGGCGACGGGATGCCGTTCCGCTCCGGCGTGCGGGTCAAGTCGCTCGAGGCGCCGACCCGGCGGCGCGGGGTGCGCTCGCTGGACCTGGTGCTCGGCCAGTTCGGCGACGTGCTGCCCGCCGGCTTCGTGGTCACGCTGCCGAAGGTGACGTCGGTCGAGCAGGTGCAGGCGATGGTGCTGCTCTGCGAGCGGCTGGAGGCGACCCACCGGCTGGCTGCGGGTTCGCTCCGCTTCGAGCTGCAGGTCGAGACACCGCAGGCCGTGCTGGGCGCGGACGGCACCGCGACCGTCGCCCGCGCGGTGCACGCCGCGCACGGCCGCTGCACCGGGCTGCACTTCGGCACCTACGACTACAGCGCCGCCCTCGGCGTCGCGGCCGCGCAGCAGGCGATGGACCACCCGGTGGCCGACCACGCCACCTCGGTGATGCAGGTCGCGGCCGCCCAGACCGGGGTGCGGGTCAGCCACGGCTCCACCAACATCCTGCCGGTGGGTGACCGCGCGCACGTCGAGGCCGCCTGGGCGCTGCACACCCGGCTGGTGCTCAGGTCGCTGGAGCGTGGCATCTACCAGGGCTGGGACCTGCACGCCGCCCAGCTGCCGACCCGCTACCTGGCGACCTTCGCTTTCTACCGGTCCGGGCTGCACCCCGCGGCCGCCCGGCTCGGGGCCTACCTCGACCGGCAGGAGTCCGGCGTGCTCGACGAGCCGGCCACCGCCTTCGCCCTGGCCGGTTTCCTCCTGCGGGCGCTCGACTGCGGCGCCGTCGACGCCGCCGAGGTCCACGCCGCCGGCGGCCCGGACGAGCCTGCGCTTCGACGGCTGGCCCGGCGGACCGCCGCCGGTGTGCCGCTGGACGCGCTGTCCGCCGCCGAGCTGCGCGAGGTGCTGCGCGAGGTGTGCGCGTCACCGCGCTGGGTCGACGAGGTCGCCGCGGCCGCGCCGTACGGTGACGTCGACACGTTGCTGGCAGCCGCCGAGCTGGCACTCGCGGTGCTGGACGAGCGCGACATCGACGACGCACTCACGGGGCACCCGCGGATCGGTGAGCGCTCGAAGCACGCCTCGTCGGCCCTCGAGCAGGCAGGGGTGGGCGACGAGGTGAAGGCAGCGCTGGCGGCGGGCAACCGGGAGTACGAGGCCAGGTTCGGCCACGTCTACCTGGTCGCCGCCAGCGGCCGCACCGGTGAGGAGCTGCTGGCGATCCTCGGCGAGCGGCTCGGCAACGACCCGGCCCGGGAGCGCGCGGTGGTCCGCGAGGAGCTCGGCACGATCAACCGGCTGCGGCTGCAACGGCTGGTGGAGGAGAAGTGATGGTC
>JAVEDA010000296.1 GCA_030841195.1 Actinomycetota bacterium
CCTCCCTGTCCGCTGCTCGGGTCCTGCTCGGGTCCTGCTCGGGTCGTGCTCTGGTCGTGCTCTCGAAGAGGATGACGCCCGACCCGCCCACCGGGTTGCATCTGCTGCCCGCGACCCGCCGACAGGGCGCCGGGTGCGGGGCCGGACGTCCGCCACCGGCGACGATGGGTCCGATGACCGAGCTCCTGTCCCGGCCGCCTCGACCGCACCGCGGCCGCGCCACCCGGCGTCCACCGAGCGCGGGGTCGGCGCCGATGCCGACCCCGCACTCGGTGACCGTGGTCGGCATGGTGGCCGCGCTGCGCTCGGCGGCGCTGGGCGTGCTCGCCGTCATGGTCCTGGTGCTGGTCGCCTGGGCCTCGACCGCCGACAGCGGGGCCGACGCCACCGACGCTGTCGCCACCGCCCTGCAGGCCTGGCTGGTGGGGCACCACGCCCACCTGGCCGTGCCGGGCGGCGAGCTCGCGCTGGTGCCGCTCGGCCTGACCGCGCTGCCGCTTGCTCTGCTGCACACTGCCACCGTGCGGGCCGGCCGGGCCGCCGGGGTGCGCGGGCGCACCGGCGTGCTCGCGCTGGCCTCGTCGGTCACGGCAACGTACGCCGTGGTCGCGACCCTGGTGGCGCTGCTGGCTCGCACCGACACGGTCCAGGCGCTGCCGGTGAGCGCGTTCCTCGGTGCCGCCGGGGTCGCGGCCCTCGGCTCCGGCACCGGAGCGGTGCGGGCCACCGGGACCTGGGCAGGGGTCAGCCGCCGGCTGCCCGCGGTCGTGCGGGCCGCCGCCGCCCCGGCCGCGGCCGCCCTGGCCACTCTGGTCGCCGGCGGGGCCGTGCTGGTCGGCGGCTCGCTGGCGGTGCACCACGACCGGGCCGTCCGGCTGATCGACGGCCTGGGCGCCGGTGTCGGCGGCGGCCTCCTGGTGGCGCTGCTGTGCCTGCTCTACCTGCCCACGGCGGCGGTGTGGGGTCTCGCCTTCGTGGTCGGCCCGGGGTTCGCGGTCGGCGCCGGGACCACGGTGTCGGTCGGCGGCACCGACCTGGGCGCGGTCCCGGCGTTCCCGCTGCTGGCCGCGCTGCCGCAGGAGCCAGGTCCGGCCTGGGCACCGGTGATGCTGCTGGTCCCGATCGCTGCCGGCGTGGTGGCTGGCCTGCTCTGCCGGCGGTCGGGCGCTGTAGCAGTGGACGGGTGGCGCCCGGTCGCCGAGGCCTCGGCGGTGGCCGGCGGCCTGCTCGCGGGCGCGGTCGCAGTGCTCTGCCTGCTCGCGTCCGGGCCGGCCGGGCCCGGCCGGCTGGCCGAGACCGGTCCCACCTGGTGGCTGGTCGCGATGCTGGCCGGGCTCGAGGTGGCCGTCGTGATGGCCGCCACGCTGTTCGTGCTGCGCCGCCGCTAGGGTCGGGCGGGTGCACTTCGGGCCGGGACCGCGGGTGGTCGTGCTGGCCTCCGGCAGCGGCTCCACCCTGCAGGCGCTGCTCGACGCGGCGGCCGACCCGGCGTACGGCGCGACGGTTGTCGCGGTGGGGTCCGACCGCGCCGGTGCCGGTGCGCTGGACCGGGCCCGCGCCGCGGGGGCCGACACGTTCGTCTGCGCTCCGGCCGAGCACGCCGACCGGGCGGCCTGGGACGTCGCCCTGGCCGACCGGGTGGCGGCGTTGACCCCCGACCTGGTGGTGTCGGCCGGCTTCATGCGGCTGGTGGGCCCGGCGTTTCTCGACCGGTTCGACGGCCGGTTCGTCAACAGTCATCCGGCGCTGCTGCCCGCGTTCCCCGGCATGCACGGGCCGCGGGACGCGCTGGCCTACGGTGCCAAGGTCAGCGGCGCCACCCTGTTCGTGGTCGACGGCGGCGTCGACACCGGGCCGATCGTCGCCCAGCGGACGGTCCCTGTGCTCGACGGCGACGACGAGGAGTCGCTGCACGAGCGCATCAAGGTCGAGGAGCGCGCCATGCTCGTCGACGTCGTCGGCCGGCTGGCCCGTGAGGGCTGGACGGTCACCGGACGGAAGGTCACCATCCCGTGAGCGAGCTCCAGCAGGTGCCGGTGCGCCGCGCGCTGCTCAGCGTCTACGACAAGACCGGCCTGGAGGACCTGGCCCGCGGGCTGCACGAGGCCGGCGTCGCCCTGGTGTCGACCGGGTCGACGGCGGCGCGGATCGCGGCAACCGGTGTGCCGGTCACACCCGTCGAGGAGCTCACCGGGTTCCCGGAGTGTCTCGACGGGCGGGTGAAGACGCTGCACCCCAGGGTGCACGCGGGCATCCTGGCCGACCGGCGGCGGGACGACCACGTGCAGCAGCTCGCCGACCTCGGCATCGAGGCCTTCGACCTGGTCGTGGTCAACCTCTACCCGTTCCGGGAGACCGTGGCCTCCGGCGCAGGGACCGACGAGGTGGTCGAGCAGATCGACATCGGCGGC
Source organism: Actinomycetota bacterium (assembly GCA_030841195.1). Classification (GTDB taxonomy): domain Bacteria; phylum Actinomycetota; class Actinomycetes; order JACCUZ01; family JACCUZ01; genus JAVEDA01. The sequence goes on from JAVEDA010000296.1 coordinate 2,412, forward strand.
CCGTCGATGGTGCGGGCCGCGGCGAAGAACCACCCCAGCGTGGCGGTGGTCGTCGACCCCACGTCGTACGACGAGGTGCTGGCCGCGGTGCAGGCGGGAGGCTTCGACCTGGCGGCCCGGCGTCGCCTGGCGGCGCAGGCGTTCGCGCACACGGCGGCCTACGACACGGCGGTCGCCGCCTGGTGCCAGCAGGAGCTGACCAGCGACCCGCAGGGGTGGCCGGCCTATGCCGGGCTGGCCCTGGAACGGGCCGGCGTCCTGCGCTACGGCGAGAACCCGCACCAGCAGGCCGCGCTCTACGTCGACCAGGCGGCGGCCCCGGGCATCGCCCAGGGCACCGTGCTGCACGGCAAGGAGATGTCCTACAACAACTACGTCGATGCGGACGCGGCGCTGCGGACGGCGTTCGACTTCGACCGGCCGGCCGTCGCGATCATCAAGCACACCAACCCGTGCGGCATCGCGGTCGGCGCCGACATCGCCGCGGCGCAC
>JAVEDA010000322.1 GCA_030841195.1 Actinomycetota bacterium
CCGCCTGCCGGTGCAGGTCTCGTCGGCGGGCGGTCGTGAGCCGGCTGTAGGCAGCGGTGGCCAGCAGGGGATGGGCGAACCGGACCTCGTCGTGGTCCTCGACCAGCAGCCCCGCCGTCACGGCCGCGTCGAGGGCGCGGCCGTCGTCGTACGAGCCGCGTCCGGCCGGGCCGACCACCGCGGCCCGCTCCACCGCGGGCAGCGCGGCCGGGTCGGCCGCGACCAGCCGGCTCTCGATCGCGTCGCGCAGCGACGTCGGGAGGACGTCGGGGTCGGACGCGCGAGCCAGGTGCAGGGAGTAGAACGGGTTGCCACCGGACCGCTGGTGGATCCGCTGCACCGTGCGGCGGGCCGTCTGTGGGTCGACCCGGGTTCGCAGCAGATGCGCTGTTGCGCCGAGGCTCAGCGGCCGCACCTCGATCTCGCGGGCGCGCTCACCGAACGTCGCATCGCAGCCGAGCGGGTCCGAGGTCCCGGCGCGCAGAGCGAGCAGGACACCGACCCGTTCGGTCGTCAGCCGCCGGAGCGCGAACGCCAGCGCGCGCGCCGACGCCGGGTCGAGCCACTGGCCGTCGTCGACAGCCACGACCACGGGCGACTCCGCGGCCAGGCCGCGCAGGGCCGCGAGGGTGGCCCGCGCGACGACCAGCGGGTCGGACGGTGCCGACCCGTCGCGCAGCAGCTGCGCTGCGGCCTGGTCGGCGGCCAGCGGCTCTGTCAGCGCGGCGAGCACGCGGTCGGCGACCGGCTCGAGGAGGTCGCCGAGACCGGAGTAGCCCAGCGGCATCTCGGCCTCCACCGGCCGGCTGACGAGAACCAGCGCACCCGCGGCCGTGGCCAGCTCGCTGGCGGCCGCCCAGAGACTGGTCTTCCCGATCCCCGGGTCGCCGCGCACCACGAGTGCTGCGGGGCCGTCGACCACAGAGTCGACCCAGGCTTGCGCCGTCCCCGTCTCGCTCTCGCGGCCGACGAGCTCGTGGCGCTCCAGCACCCGCTCATCATGACCGCGCCCACCCCCAAGTGTCGGGTTTTCCAGGATGCGCGACCAGGCGGCCGGCCACGAGGGTGACGCCTGGCGGTGGTCGCCGCCGTCCGCACGAGGAGGCAACAGTGAACACGCGTTCTGAGGTTCGTCAGCCGAGGTCCAGGGCCCGGCTCTTCCGGCGTACGTCGGCAGTGGGTGCTGTCGCCGCTCTCGCGGTGCTCGCCCTCGCGGTGCCACCGGCTCTTGCGGCGCCGCCGGCCACGACCGTCGTCGCCAGCGGGTTGGACAACCCGCGCGGCATCACGGTCGGTGCCGACGGCCGGGTCTACGTCGCGGAGGCCGGCACGGGCGAGGCGGGCAGCGGCCGCGTCACCGTCATCGCGCACGGCACCACGCGCACCCTCGTCGGCGGGCTGCCCTCGGCGATGGCGGCCGAGGGCGACGTGACTGGGCCGACCAATGTCGCGGTCTCGCCGCAGGGCAAGCTGGTCGGCCTGGTCGGCGCCGGCCCCCAGATGCTCGACTCGCGCTTCGACTCGCTGCTGCGGCTGCAGCCGGGCGCCGCCAAGTCGCTCGCGGACGTCCAGGCGTTCGTCGACGACCACCCGGACACGACGGACCTCGACCAGCCGGCCAACCCGACCGACTCGAACGCCTACGGCGTGGCCTGGGTCGACGCGAACCACTACCTGGTGGCCGACGCTGCCAACAACACGCTGCTCATGGTGGGCCCTGCCGGCTCGGTCCGGCGGTTGGCGAAGTTCCCCAACCAGGTCGTCTCGACGGCGGGCGTGCCGGACTTCCCGGTGCCCTTCGTGCCGGCTGAGGCGGTGCCGACCAGCGTCACGATCGGGCCGGACGGCTACGCCTACGTCGGCGAGCTCAAGGGGTTCCCGTTCACGCCGGGCACCTCCCGGGTCTGGCGTGTCTCGCTGAACGCCCACGACGTGACCTGCGATGCCGCGGCGACCGGCGGCCAGTGCTCGGTCTACCTCGACGGGCTCACCGCGGTCACCGGGCTCGACTTCGGCCCGGACGGCAGCCTGTACGTCGTGTCGTTCGCCAAGCACGGCCTGCTGGCCTTCTTCGGGGCCGGCGTCACCGACGGGGCGCTCTACCGGGTGACCGGCGGTGTGACCACGGAGCTGGCACCCGGCGAGCTGACCCTGCCGGGTGACGTCGCGGTGGCGCCGAACGGGACGGTCTACCTGACGAACCAGAGCGTGTTCAGCGGCGGCGGGCAGGTCGTCACCGTCGCGCAGTAGACGTCGCGCACTAGCCGTCGCGAACAGGTGGGGGGACGCGATGACGGCGCGCCGCCGGTCGGCCTTCGGGTCGGCCGGCGGCTCGCTGCGTGGTCGGCCTCGATGGCTACGGTGGCGGGCATGAGCAGCGCGGACCAGCCGCCGCGGGTTGCCGGCCCGGAGGACATCGACGACGTGGTGCGCATCTTGGTCGGCGCCTTCGCCGAGGACCCGGCCTGGAGCTGGGCGTTCCCGGACGCGTCGCAGCGCTCGGCCCAGCACGCCCAGCTCTGGCGGCACCTGGTCCGCGGAGCCATGCGCTACCGCTCGGTGTGGCTGAGCGAGGGCGGCGCGGCCACGTCGGTCTGGATCCCGCCGGGCGGCAGCGAGCTGACGCCCGAGGACGCGGAGGCCCTCGAGTCGATTGTCGTCGACCTCCTCGGGCCTGGCGCCGGACGCGTGCTGGGCGCGTTCGAGGAGTTCGAGCGGGCCCACCCCCGGGACGAGCCGCACTGGTTCCTGACCCTGCTGGGCACCGACCCGCAGCAGCGCGGCAGGGGTCACGGGCTGGCGCTACTGGCGGCCAACCTCCGCGTGGTCGACGAGGCGGGCTTGCCGGCGTACCTGGAAGCCAGCAACTCGGCGAACGTGCCGCTGTACCAGCGCTACGGCTTCGCCGTGCACGGCTCCTTCCGGATGCCCGAGGGCGGTCCCGAGGTCGTCACGATGTGGCGCGATCCGCGACCGCTCTGACTGCCTGCGCTTTCGGTGGGCTGCGCGGTGCCCTCAGGGAGGAGAAACGCCGACGGCTGACCTGCTCCACGCGGGAGCCAAGCCGGTCCGACCTCGTC
>JAVEDA010000510.1 GCA_030841195.1 Actinomycetota bacterium
GAGGACGTGATCCTGCCGCTCTACACGGCGCTGGGGACGAGGTTCCACCACGAGGGCCGACCGAAGGACCGAGCCACGATCGAGGAGGCCCTGGCCGAGGTCGGGCTGCCGACCGCGCTGGCCGACGCGATGGACACCGACGACTTCGACGAGGCGCTGCGCAAGTCCCACCACGCAGGTATGGACCAGGTCGGCTACGAGGTCGGCACGCCGGTCATCTCGGTCGAGGGAGTGGCTTTCTTCGGCCCGGTCGTCTCGCCGATCCCGCGCGGCGAGGCCGCCGGGCTGCTCTGGGACGGCGTGCGTCTGGTGGCCGGCACCGACGGCTTCTTCGAGCTCAAGCGCTCCCGCACCCGGGACCCGATCTTCGACTGACGCCGTAGCGCGGGACGCCACCGAAAACCGCCTGACACCACCGCTTTATGGGGGCATGCTGGCCCTACCGAGGGGGTGGCAGCAGTGATCAGTGCACGACCTGGCTACTGGGACGTCGACCGGTGCTCGTGGGTGGGGGTGGACCCCGTCTACGTGGTGCCGCCGCTGCGGCACGCCGAGCACACGCGCGACCGGGCCCCCGGGGCGATCGTTCCTGAGCCGCGGTCCGAGGACGAGACCGAGGTGCTCCTCGACCGGGAGCCAGGGGCCGCCGCCTCCGCCTGACCCGGCGTCAGGTCACGATCCGCATCGGCCGACCCTTCTCGTCGTACGCCGGTACGCCGGGCAGCGTCCGGGCCCCGGCCGGCCAGCCAGCGGTGCGCCGACCAGGCGACGGCCAGGGCATCCAGCCCGTCGTCGCCGGGCGGCAGCTCACCGAGGTCGCTGAGCCAGCCGGTCAGCAGCGCCACCCGGGCCGCCCGCCCGGCGGCGGTCTTCTTCGACGGCAGCGGCCCGGTACCGCCCAGCTCGGCCAGGCTGAGCTCGGGGTGCACCTCGACCAGCCGGGGGTCGTCCGCCACCGCGTCGACCTCGCGGATCTTCGGCACCAGGTGCCAGGTCTGCACGGACAGGCCGAGCCCCCCGGTCAGCTCCCGGTGCAGCCCGCCGGCCTCCTCGTAGGTGGCCGCGTCCAGCACCCCGCGCGGCGGCGCCAGGAACACCCGCGGGTGCGCCCGCCCCAGCAGCGACTTGGCCTCGACGTCGCAGCGCCGCCGACCGGTCGCCGGCAGCCCGATAGGCATGTCGACGCCGATCGCGGCCACCGGCAGAGCCAGCGCCTCGGCGATGGTGGCGAACCGGCGCCAGCTCACCCGGCCGCCCTCGACCAGCGCACCCACCCAGCCGCCGCGGCAGCCGTCCACCCCGAGGACGCTGGTCACGCCCGGATCCTGCAAGACTGCGCCTCATGCGCGTCCACCTCGGCTCCGACCACGCGGGCTTCGAGCTGAAGTCGCACCTCTCCGACCGCCTGCGCGAGCTCGGCTACGAGGTGGTCGACCACGGACCGGTCGAGTACGACCCGGTCGACGACTACCCGCCGTACGTGATGAGGGCGGCGGTGGCCGTCGTCAACGACGCGGGCAGCCTCGGCGTCGTCATCGGCGGGTCGGGCAACGGCGAGCAGATCGCGGCGAACAAGGTGCGCGGCGTGCGCGCGGCGCTGGCGTGGAACGACGACACGGCGAAGCTCTCGCGGGAGCACAACGACGCGAACGTCGTGAGCATCGGGGCCCGCATGCACACCGTGGACGAGGCGACCGGGCTGGTCGAGCGGTTCCTCACGACCCCGTTCAGCGGTGACCCGCGGCACGCCCGCAGGATCGCGATGATGAGCCACTACGAGGAGTCCGCCGAGCTGCCCGAGCTGCCGGCGCCCCCGCCGCTGCAATGACACGCCGAACCACGCACTAGAAGACGATCGGGCACCACGGTGCGAGGTCGCTGCCGAACGCCTGGCTGGCCGCCTGCAGCTTGTCCGGGGCGCCGCTGACCCGCCCGGCGCCGGCCAGCTCACGCAGCGAGGTCCCGCCCAGGTAGGCGGCCCCCAGGTCGCGGGCGCCGAGCGTCAGGTCGGCGGGGTCGTCGGTGCGGGTGCAGGTCGCCCCGTCGGTGCCAGCGGTGAGCCGCCACCGGCCCTCGTTCCAGGGGCAGCGCCGGTCCTCGACGTCGAGCACGACGTCGACGTCGGAGGCGTACGAACGGGCCGACAGCGCTGCCGGCAGGTCGACCAGCCGCACGTAGAGCGCGTCGCCGTGCTCCGGCTTCGCCCGCCGCGTGTTCTCCAGCCAGTGCAGCAGCGGGTCGTCGACGGGGACGTTCCACAGCGACGTGGTGCCCATCAGGTCGAGGTCGAACAAGTAGCGGTACAGCGTCGCCAGGGCGGCCGGGTCGACGGCGAGCACCTCGCGGACGTCGACCCGCCCGCTGCCGAAGTTCTCGTCGAAGTGCTGCTTGGTGGCGTAGCGGGCGTACCCGCGGACCCCGTGGGCGTCCTCGGCCACGACGCAGCGCAGTGCAGAGGCGCCCTGCCTCAGCGCCGGGAGGTCACGGACCACCCGGGCCCACCACCGGTCGTCACGCCCGAGCATCCCCGGCCGTCGGGCCCGGACCTCGTCGTAGACACCGGCGGTCGCCTTCCAGTCGCCGGCCGGGACGAGGCGCAGCCGCAGCGCCGGGTCCGCGGGTGCGTCGGGGGACAGGGCTGTCGCGCTCCGGGGCACCGTCATCGACAGGTGGTGGGAAGCACGGCCGTAGCCGAACCGGCCGTAGATCTGCGGCTCGGACGCCCAGAGCACGGCGATCGGCTCCCGTCCCGCGTCGTGCACCGAGCCCAGCTGGAAGTCCATCAGCGCACCGAGGACGCCGCGCCGCCGATGGGTCGGCAGCACCCCGACCCAGCTCACCCCGGCGGCCGGCACGGTGCCGCCGGGCACGGTCACCTCGAGGGAGTACGCCCCGGCGATGCCGACGAGCACGTCATCGTCGTACGCGCCGATGTCACGGCCCGGCTCCTGGGTCTCGCGGGCCGACTCCTCGAGCTCGGGCGGAGCCGTCATGCCGAACGCGTGCGCGTCGACGTCGAGGAACGCCCGCCAGTCGTCGTCCCCGAGCGTCCGGACCGGCCAGGTGGTGCGCGGTGAGGTCATCCAGCCTGCCTACCAGAGAGGCGCGACGGCGGGCCAGCGCAATGCTTCTGTCAACCCGGACATGGCCCTGCGGCCCGATCGGTACTGTCTGCGCCATGGCAGCCGTCCGACCGAGCCGCCGCCGCGGCCGGCAGGCCAGCTGGTGGCGCGCCAAGACCTGGGTGCGGCGGCACGTGCTGCACTCGGACGGGTTCGCCCTCCTGACCCTGAGCGCCTGCGCGGCTGCTTCTGGAGCCCTCTTCATCTCGAACCGGTCGTGGTTCCCGCTCACCACGCTGGCCCTGGTCGTGCTGGCCGGCGGCTTCCTGCTCACCGTGCGCAGCCTGCTCATCCTCGACGTCGTGGTCGCGGCGGTGATCGGGTTGGAGATGGTGCGGGCGACCGACCCGAAGGTGTCGCCGGGCGCCGTCCTGGTGGTCGCGGTCACCGCGACGATCGTGCACACCCTGGCCAGGTCGCGCGGGCGGCTGGGCGTGCAGGGGACCCGCGGCGACTCGATGCTGGTCGACCTGCGCGACCGGCTGACCGCGCAGGGCGAGATGCCGGCCATGCCGGTCGGCTGGCAGGCCGAATACGTCCTCCGCTCCGCCGGCGGCGCGTCGTTCTCCGGCGACTTCCTCGTCGCCACCCGCTCGGACGACGGCAACCAGCTCGAGGTGGCGCTGGTGGACGTGTCCGGCAAGGGCGTCGACGCCGGCACCCGCGCGCTGCTGCTCTCCGGCGCGTTCGGCGGCCTGCTGGGCTCGGTGCCGCACGAGGACTTCCTGCCCGCGACCAACCGCTACCTGCTGCGTCAGCAGTGGGAGGAGGGGTTCGCGACCGTCGCCCACGTCATGATCGACCTGGAGTCCGGCGAGTACGTGGTGTCCGTGGCCGGGCACCCGCCCGCTGTGCAGTTCTCGGCCGGCTCGGGGCGCTGGCGGATGAGCGAGGCCAGCGAGGGACCGCTGCTGGGCGTCTTCCCGGACGCCAAGTTCGTCTCGGAGCGGGGCCGGCTGGACCGTGGCGACGCGCTGCTGCTGTTCACCGACGGCCTGATCGAGAAGCCCGGCCAGGACATCTCGGTGGGCATCGACAAGCTGCTGGGCGAGGCGGAGCGCCTGGTCACCAAGGGCTTCCGGCACGGGGCCAGGAAGCTGATCGACCGGGTGGCCGCGGCGGTCAACGACGACCGCGCCGTCGTGCTCGTCTGGCGCGACTGAGGCGCGGCTGCGCGAAGTGGACGCCGACACACCAGGTTGTCGGCGTGTCTGGTGTCGGAGCGTCCAGTTGATCTCCGGCAGCCGGCATGGCCCGAGCGCACCTGGGTCTAGCCTCGGCTCGTCATGACCGACGACTCGACGCCCGAGGCCATCGTCGACTCGACCCTCACGACGCTCGTCGGCTGCACGCGGCGGCGCGACCTGCTAGGCGTGCTCGACCTGCTAGGCGTGCTCGACCTGTTCCTCGACGACGCTGCTTTCCCGCTCCGACGCAGGAGACTTCGCTCTCGGTCGCGAGGACCTGCGGACGTTCCTCACCACGATCTTTGCCGAGCCGATCACCTACGGCTGGACCTGGGAACACCCGGTGGCCGGCCGGTACGGCGATGTGGTGTGGTTCGTGGCGCTTGCCCAGGCCGTCCTCGAGGTGGAGGGCGCCCCCACCCGTCCCCTATCGACTCAGTGACGTGCTGGTCCTGGTCAGCGGCAGCTGGCGGTTCGCGCTGTTCAACGGCGCTCAACCGGTGGCCGAGTAGTACCTGGGAAGACGTGGAGCGGGTGACCGGGATCGAACCGGCATGGCCAGCTTGGAAGGCTGGGGCTCTGCCATTGAGCTACACCCGCGAGACTGTGCTTGAACGGCTCCGTTCGCCGTACGCACGCTGTGGCTCTAGGATGCCATGAGCGCTGCGGGGCGTAGCGTAGTGGCTAGCGCGCCTGCTTTGGGGGCAGGAGATCGGGAGTTCGAGTCTCCCCGCCCCGACCACGTGTGCGACCGCAGGCGCTGCACCTGCCGCCGGGTCCTGCAACCGATGTCCGCCCGCGATGCCCTGTCTGACAGCCCAAGGAGCCCCCCGACCGTGAAGAGCGATCTCGAGACCCTGAACCCGACCCGGGTCAAGCTGACCGTGGAGGTCCCGTTCGAGGAGCTCAAGCCGAGCCTGGACGCGGCGTACCGCAAGATCGGGGCGCAGGTCACCATCCCCGGCTTCCGCAAAGGCAAGGTGCCGCCGCGGGTCATCGACCAGCGGTTCGGCCGTGCAACGGTGCTCGACGAGGCCGTCAACGAGGCGCTGCCGAAGTTCTACGGCGAGGCGCTCGAGGCCAACGACGTGAGCCCGCTCGGCCAGCCGGAGGTCGACGTGACCTCCTTCGAGGACGGGCAGCAGCTGACCTTCACGGCCGAGGTCGACGTCCGGCCGGAGTTCGACCTGCCTGACTACGACGGGCTCGAGGTCACCGTCGACGACGCCGAGGTCAGCGACGCCGAGGTCGACGAGCAGCTCGACGGGCTGCGGGAGCGGTTCGCCACCCTGACCGGGGTGGACCGCGCCGCCGCCGACGGCGACTTCGTCTCGATCGACCTGTCCGCCTCGGTGGCCGGCGAGGCTGTCGACGACCTCACGGCCAAGGGCCTGAGCTACCAGGTCGGCCAGGGGTCGCTGCTCGACGGTCTCGACGAGGCGATCACCGGCCTTGCCGCGGGGGAGAAGGCCGACTTCCCGACCGCGCTGGTCGGCGGCGACCACGCCGGCGAGGAGGCCACCGTCACCGTCGAGGTGAAGTCGGTCAAGGAGCGCGAGCTGCCCGAGCTCGACGACGACTTCGCCCAGACGGCCAGCGAGTTCGACACCCTGGACGAGCTGCGCGCCGATGTGCGTACCCGGGTCGAGGGCATGAAGGCTGTGCAGCAGGGGGTCCAGGCGCGCGACCGGGTGCTCGAGGCCCTGCTCGCCAAGGTCGAGATCCCGCTGCCCGAGGGCGTGATCAAGGCCGAGATCGAGTCGCGCAACCACAACCTGGCTCACCAGCTCGAGGCCGCCAGCATGACCAAGGCCGACTTCCTGGCTGCCGAAGGGCAGTCCGAAGAAGAGTTCGACGCCGACATCGACCAGCGCACCCGCGGGGCGATGACCGCGCAGTTCGTGCTCGACAAGGTGGTCGAGAAGGAGCAGCTGTCGGTCAACGAGGCCGAGCTGACCCAGCACATCCTGCGGACGGCTTCGCGTTACGGCATGGGTCCCGACCAGTTCGCCCAGCAGGTCGTGCAGGCAGGCCAGGTGCCGGTCCTTGTCAGCGAGGTCGTGCGCGGCAAGGCGCTGGCGCTGGTGCTGGAGCGGGCCAAGGTCGTGGACGAGTCCGGCCGCCCGGTCGACCTCGAGGCGCTGCGCGAGGATGCCCCCGGCGACGAGCTGCTGGAGATCACTGACGACGGCATGGACGACGGCATCGACCACACCGGCCACGACCACGACTGAGGCCGTACGTCGGCCGCCAGGGCCCTGTCGCAGGTTGCGACGGGGCCCTCGTGCGTTCGGGTGACCCGCGTGCGCCGACAGCGAACACCCGCCTGGCGGGGAGTTCCGTGTCCAGGGCCCGCGTTAGTGTCGGCAGACAGCGACACGTCAACGACCGAGACAGGTGAGCACCGAGTGAGCGAGCTGATCAGCCCCAGCCTCGAGACCCCGCAGGGGCGCTCGCCGCAGCCCGGCGGCATGGGCCTCGACGACCAGGTCTACAACCGCCTCCTGCGCGAGCGCATCATCTTCCTGGGGTCGGTCGTCGAGGACGCCAACGCCAACGCGATCTGCGCCCAGCTGCTCCTGCTGGCCGCCGACGACCCCGACAAGGACATCTGGCTCTACATCAACTCTCCCGGCGGCTCGGTGTCAGCCGGCATGGCCATCTACGACACGATGCAATGGGTCAAGAACGACGTGGCCACCGTGTCGATGGGGCTGGCGGCCTCGATGGGACAGTTCCTGCTCTGCGCCGGAGCCCCGGGCAAGCGCTACGCGCTGCCGCACTCGCGGATCATGATGCACCAGCCGTCCGGCGGCCTCGGTGGCACCGCCTCCGACATCCGGATCCAGGCTGAGCAGATGCTCTACACCAAGGCCAAGATGGCCGAGCTGATCGCGCAGCACACGGGTCAGACCATCGAGGTCATCGAGGCCGACTCCGACCGGGACCGCTGGTTCACCGCCGAGCAGGCGCAGGACTACGGGATGGTCGACCAGGTCGTCTCGAACGCCGGCCAGGTCGCTGGATCGGGAGGCACCGCATGAACCACGACCTCACCACCCCCGGCGCCCCGCGAGGAGACCGTGCCCAGATGAGCAACCTGTACCAGCCGAGCTCCCGCTACGTGCTCCCGGTCTACGAGGAGCGCACGTCGTACGGGTTCAAGCGCCAGGACCCGTACAACAAGCTGTTCGAGGAGCGCATCATCTTCCTCGGCACCCAGATCGACGACGTGTCCGCCAACGACGTGATGGCCCAGCTGCTGACGCTGGAGTCCGACGACCCGGACCGCGACATCTCGATCTACATCAACTCACCCGGCGGCTCGTTCACCGCGCTGACGGCGATCTACGACACGATGAAGTTCGTCCGCCCCGACATCCAGACCACCTGCCTGGGGCAGGCGGCCTCGGCCGCGGCCATCATCTTGGCGGCCGGTACGCCGGGCAAGCGCTTCGCCCTGCAGAACTCGCGGATCCTCATCCACCAGCCCTCCACCGAGGGCGGCGGCCAGGCCTCGGACGTCGAGATCCAGGCCCGCGAGGTGATGCGGATGCGGTCGTTGCTGGAGCAAATGCTGGCCGACCACAGCAACCGCACCCTCGAGCAGGTGGGCAAGGACATCGAGCGGGACAAGATCCTCACCGCCGAGGAGGCCCTGGAGTACGGCCTGATCGACCGGGTCCTGACCACCCGAGGCGGCTAGGGACAGGCCCCTCGGTCGGCCGCCGGCCGCCTGGGGGGCGACGCGCCCGTCCGAGCGAGGAAGGCCCGGAATAGAGGCGCCGACGGCGCCGCCGGGGTACCGTCAAGGCACATTCGACCCGGTCGAAAGACCGGGCTGGCAGAGGGAGAGGCTGACGCGTGGCGCGCATCGGTGACGGTGGTGACCTGCTCAAGTGCTCCTTCTGCGGGAAGAGCCAGAAGCAGGTCAAGAAGCTGATTGCTGGCCCGGGTGTCTACATCTGCGACGAGTGCATCGACCTCTGCAACGAGATCATCGAGGAGGAGCTCTCCGAGAGCTCTGACCTCAAGTGGGACGAGCTGCCCAAGCCGGTCGAGATCTGCGAGTTCCTGGACTCGTACGTGATCGGCCAGGACGTGGCGAAGAAGGCCCTCGCGGTGGCGGTCTACAACCACTACAAGCGGGTCCAGGCGGGGGAGTCCGGCAAGCCCGGCCGGGACGACCACGTCGAGCTCGCCAAGTCGAACATCCTGTTGATCGGGCCGACCGGCTGCGGCAAGACGCACCTGGCCCAGACGCTGGCCCGGATGCTCAACGTCCCGTTCGCGATCGCCGACGCCACCGCGCTCACCGAGGCGGGCTACGTCGGCGAGGACGTCGAGAACATCCTGCTCAAGCTGATCCAGGCCGCTGACTACGACGT
>JAVEDA010000377.1 GCA_030841195.1 Actinomycetota bacterium
AGTCGGTGCGCGAGCTCGAGGTGCTCACCGGCGATGGGCAGGTGGTGGTCGCCGACCCCGAGGGTCCGGACGCCGACCTGTTCCGGGCGTTCCCCAACTCCTACGGCACCCTCGGCTATGCGCTGCGGCTGGTTATCGACTTGGAGCCGGTGCACCCGTTCGTCCGGCTCCGGCACGTGCGCTTCCACGACCTCGACGAGGTGACCGCCGCGATCGGCTCGATCGTCGCCGAGCGCAGCCACGACGGGGAGCCGGTGGACTTACTGGACGGCACCGTCTTCTCCGCTGACGAGGCCTACCTCACCCTCGGGTCCTGGGCCGACGAGGCGCCCTTCACCTCGGACTACACCGGCACCAAGGTCTACTACCGATCGATCCAGCAGCGCTCGGTCGACTATCTGACCGTGCGCGACTACCTGTGGCGCTGGGACACCGACTGGTTCTGGTGCTCGCGCGCGTTCGGTGCGCAGAACCCGCGGATCCGCCGGCTGTGGCCCAAGCGCTGGCTGCGCTCGGACGTCTACTGGAAGCTGATCCGGCTGGAGAATCGCTACCACGTCGCGGCCCGGATGGACGCCCGCAAGGGGCTGCCGCCGCGCGAGCGGGTGGTGCAGGACGTCGAGATCCCGCTGGACCGCACCGCGGACTTCCTGCGCTGGTTCCTGCGCGAGGTGCCGATCGAGCCGCTCTGGCTGTGCCCGCTGCGGCTGCGCGACAACGGCGCGACGGCGCTGTTCTCCACCGCCGGTGGCGGGACGCCGTGGCCGCTCTACCCGCTGCGGCAGGACGAGACCTACGTCAACGTCGGGTTCTGGTCCACCGTCGCGATCGAGGGCGGCCGGGCCGACGGCGACGTGAACAAGCGGATCGAGGCGGTGGTCGCCGAGCACGGCGGCCACAAGTCCCTCTACTCCGACGCCTACTACGGGCCGGACGAGTTCTGGGCTCTGTACGGAGGCGAGGACTACCACGCGGCGAAGAAGCGTTACGACCCACAGAGCCGGCTGCTCGACCTGTATGCGAAGGCGGTGCACAGACGATGACGTTCAAGCTCGACACCAGTGCCCGGACCCGTGCTGGTGCGGTGACCCTCGGCGACATCTTCGAGGGGCTGTTCGGAGCCGAGGCGCCAGTGCGCTTCTCGGCGTACGACGGCAGCACCGCCGGTGATCCGGACGCCAAGCTCGGCATCCGGCTAGCCAACCCACGGGGCGTCTCCTACCTCGCCACCGCCCCCGGCTCGCTGGGGATGGCCCGCGCGTACATCAAGGGTGACCTCGACATCGAGGGCGTGCACCCCGGTGATCCCTACGAGATGCTCAAGGCGATCGACGACGACCTCCAGGTCAACCGCCCGCCGATGTCCCAGGCCGTGAACTGGGCCCGGACGCTCGGTGTCCGGACCTTCGTGCCGCCGCCGCTGCCGGAGCAGGAGGTCGTCCCCCGGCACCGCCGCGGCCTGCGGCACTCGCGGGAGCGCGACGCGAACTCCATCAGCTACCACTACGACGTGTCGAACACGTTCTACGAGCACGTGCTCGGCCCGTCGATGACCTACACCTGCGCCTGCTACCCGACCGCGGACGCGACCCTCGAGCAGGCCCAGGCGCACAAGTTCGACCTGGTCGCCCGCAAGCTCGGCCTCCAGCCCGGGATGCGGCTGCTCGACGTGGGCTGCGGGTGGGGCGGCATGGTGCGCCACGCGGCCGAGCACTACGGCGTGCAGGTGCTCGGCGTGACGCTGTCCCGGGAGCAGGCGCTGTGGGGCCAGGAGCGGATCAAGGAAGAGGGGCTCGACCACCTGGCCGAGATCCGGCACCTCGACTACCGCGACGTGCGCGAGCGCGAGTTCGACGCGGTGAGCTCGATCGGGCTGATCGAGCACATCGGCGTCAGGAACTACCCGGCGTACTTCCAGTTCCTGCGGGCCCGGCTGCGCCCGGGCGGCCGGCTGCTCAACCACGGGATCACCCGGCCGGACAACAAGCACCCCGGGTTGCCGCCACGCGGCTTCATCGGGCGCTACGTGTTCCCCGACGGGGAGCTCACCGGGTCCGGCGCCATCGTGGCCGCGATGGAGGACTCCGGCCTCGAGGTCCAGCACCAGGAGAACCTCCGGGTCCACTACGCCCGCACCCTGAAGGCGTGGTGCGAGAACCTGGTCGAGCACTGGGACGAGTGCGTCGCCGAGGCGGGGCTGCCGATCGCCAAGGTCTGGGGCCTCTACATGGCGGGCTCGCGGCTCGCGTTCGAGCGCAACGGGATCCAGTTGCACCAGGTGCTCGCCACCCGCACCGCGACCGACGGCAAGTCCGGCTACCCCCTGCGGCACGACTTCGGCGTCTAGCGGGCTGCCGACTCCCGGACGGCTGATCTACCGGGCGGGGCGGTCCGATCTGGGGCACGATGGCCAGATGAGCGCGCGACCCGACCAGTACGACAAGGCCTTGGACCGGGCGGCGACGCACGCCCGCGACTGGCTGGCCGAGCTCCCGACCCGCGCCGTGCCGCCGAAGGTCGGCGCGGACGAGGTGGTCGCGGCTCTCGGTGACCTGCCCGACGGCCCGACCGACCCGGCCGACGTCGTCGACCTCCTGGCCAGGGCCGTCGAGCCCGGGCTGATGGCCATCGGGTCCGGCCGGTTCTTCGGCTGGGTGATGGGCGGCACGCTGCCGGCCGCGCTGGGCGCCGACTGGATGGTCAGCGCCTGGGACCAGAACACCGGCATGCGCTACCCGACGCCCGGGACGACCGGGGTGGAGGAGGTCGCCGCGACCTGGCTGCTGGACCTGCTGGAGCTGCCGGCCACGGCCGGCGTCGGGTTCGTCACCGGCGGCACGATGGCCAACTTCACCGGCCTGGCCGCCGGCCGGCAGCACGTCCTGTCCCGGGCCGGCTGGAACCTCGACCGCGACGGCCTGGCCGGCGGACCGAAGGTGACCGTGCTGGGCGGCGAGGACCGGCACACGACCATCGACGTGTCGCTGCGCTACCTCGGGCTCGGCGCGCCGACCCCGGTGGCGGCCGACGACCAGGGCCGGATCCGCCCCGAGGCACTCGCCGCGGCGGTTGCCGAGGTCGACGGCCCGCTGATCGTCGCGCTCCAGGCCGGCAACCTGCACTCCGGCGCGTTCGACCCGTTCGCCGAGTGCATCGAGGT
>JAVEDA010000399.1 GCA_030841195.1 Actinomycetota bacterium
CGGCTCGCGAAGGCCGCCGCCCGGGGGGTGTCTCGCTACCAGGACGGCGACAACAGGTCGGTCCTGCAGTGGCAGGCCTCGGATGTGGAGATCGAGGCGTTCTGGCTGTGGCTGACCGCCTGCGCGCTGGCCGCTCAGGGCCCGCGCGGGCTGGATGACCGGACCCTGGACCAGATCCGGTCCGACGTGCTGGCCGACATGGCCGCCCGCGGGCTGGCCCTGTCGTTGACCGACACCGGGGCGCCGTTGCCGACGCGGAAGGGCCGCCGACCCCAGATCGGGGTGATCGTGGCCGCCTCCACGCTGCTCGGGCTGGACGAGGAGCCCGGCGAGCTGACCGGGGTCGGGCCGATCACCGCCCCGCTGGCCCGCCGGATCGCCGCCGACGGCACCTGGCGCCGGCTGCTGACCGACCCGCGGACCGGCCGGCTGGACGAGGTCTCGGCCGACACCTACACCCCGCCGCAGGACATGGTCGACCACGTGGTCACCCGGGACGGCACCTGCCGCGGCATCGGCTGCCGGATGCCGGCCAACGCCTGCGACCTGGACCACGAGGTGCCGTGGCCGGCCGGGCCGACCGCGATCACCAACCTGCACTCCCTGCACCAGCGCCACCACGACGTCAAGACCCACACCGACACCACCGTCGTGACCGAACCCGACGGCACCACCGTCTGGACCCTCCCGTCCGGCCGCGCCTACCGGGTGCCACCCCACCAACTGCTCCAACACCCCGACCTCGACCCCGAACCCCTCCGCGCCGCCCTCCGCCGACTGCTCCAAGCCGAACGACAAGCCCGAGAACCACGCCAGCACCCCGAACGCGACCGCGGCAACCTCGGCGGACGCGACGGCCCAGCCGAGGACGACATCCCACCCTTCTGACGGTCCTGCCGCTGTGACCTCCGGGGCAGCCACCTGTCGTCCCTCAGCGGCCGCCGGACCCCTGGGCGTGCGTTCAGCGGGCTTGCGTTGGGCCTGGCCCGTAGACTGGACGCTCCAGCGACGCTGAGTGAACAGGAAGGGTCTGTGAGCGACGCCCCCACCTCGAGCCCGATCGGCCTCGACGAGGACCGGCCGGGCGACTCCTCGCGGCCCGCGGCCGAGGCTGCGCCCGGCGTACCGGGCATATCGGGCGAGGAGGGCCGCCGCGCCGAGCCGGTCGCGCCCGCCACTACCATCGAGCCCGCCACGGCCGATGACCCCGCCACCGCCGATGACCCGGCCGCTGCGGACGACCCGGCCGCTGCGCAGCCCGCGCCGGCCGCGCTGACAGCCACCGCGCCCACCAGCCGGCGGGTCCGGGCCCGCCTCGCCCGGCTCGGCGCCCAGCGACCGAGCACGAACCCGGTGCTCGAGCCGCTGTTCCGGGTGGTCCGCCAGACGCACCCCAAGGCCGACCTGCGGATGCTCGAACAGGCCTACGAGATAGCCGAGCGGGAGCACCGGGGTCAGTTCCGCAAGAGCGGTGACCCGTTCATCACCCACCCCCTTGCCGTGACCACCATCCTGGCCGAGCTCGGCATGACGCCGCCCACTCTCTGCGCCGCGCTGCTGCACGACACGGTGGAGGACACGCCGTACACGCTCGAGACCCTGCGGGCCGACTTCGGCGACGAGGTCGCTCACCTCGTCGACGGCGTGACCAAGCTCGACCGGGTCACCTACGGCGAGTCGGCGCAGGCCGAGACGGTCCGCAAGATGGTCGTGGCGATGGCTCGCGACATCCGGGTGCTCGTGATCAAGCTGGCCGACCGGCTGCACAACATGCGCACCATCAAGTACGTCAAGCCGTCCTCGGCCGAGCGGTCGGCGCGCGAGACGCTCGAGATCTACGCGCCGCTGGCGCACCGCCTCGGCATGAACACGCTCAAGTGGGAGCTCGAGGACCTCGCGTTCGCGGCCCTGTACCCGAAGGTGTACGACGAGATCGTCCGTCTCGTCAGCGACCGGTCGCCCAGCCGGGACGACTACCTGACCGGTGTCATCGAGCAGCTCGGCGGCGACCTCAAGAGCGCCAAGATCCGCAGTCAGGTGACCGGCCGGCCCAAGCACTACTACTCGATCTACCAGAAGATGATCGTGCGCGGCCGCGACTTCGCCGACATCTACGACCTGGTGGGCATCCGGATCCTGGTCGACTCGGTCCGTGACTGCTATGCGGTCCTCGGCTCGATCCACGCGCGGTGGAACCCGGTCCCGGGCCGGTTCAAGGACTACATCGCGATGCCCAAGTTCAACATGTACCAGTCGTTGCACACGACGGTCATCGGGCCCGAGGGAAAGCCGGTCGAGCTGCAGATCCGGACCTTCGCCATGCACCGCAGGGCCGAGTACGGCGTGGCGGCGCACTGGAAGTACAAGGAGGACCCCGCCCAGTCCGCGCAGGTCGAGGGCTCGGGCTCCCGCGGCGGCAAGGGCGAGACCTCACCCGGTGCTGCCAACGACATGGCCTGGCTGCGGCAGCTGCTGGACTGGCAGAAGGAGACCGAGGACCCGGGCGAGTTCCTGGAGAGCCTGCGGTTCGACCTCAAGTCGGTGGAGGTCTA
>JAVEDA010000489.1 GCA_030841195.1 Actinomycetota bacterium
TTCGGCGCGCCGGCCCGCCACGGGTGAGCCACTCCCGCCACCGAAGCGGACCGGCTACCGTCGTCGCCCGCAGTACGCCAGCCGGTCCAGTCGGCGGATCGCGCGGTCGGCTCCTTGGAAGCGGACCGGTTGGCGTTGCGCCCGGCGGGCCGACAGCCGGTCCACTTGGCTCGTAGGCCGGGTGAGGCGTCCGCCGGCCGCGGGTCGGGAGCCGACAGCCGGTCCAGTTGGCTGTCAGCACAGCCGTGCGCACTCCGGCGGGCGACCGACGTACCCTCGTCGATGTGAGCGTCCTGGCCCCCCGCGAGGTGCCGTTGGGGGGCACCCGGCAGCTGCTGGTGCGCCGCACCCTGCCGCACCGCGACCTGCGCACGGTGGGCGCCTGGTGCTTCCTGGACGACTACGGGCCGGTCGACGTCACCGGCACCGCCGGCATGCAGGTGCCGCCGCACCCGCACACCGGCCTGCAGACCGTCACCTGGCTGCTCGACGGCGAGGTGCGCCACCAGGACAGCCTCGGCAGCGACGCGCTGGTGCGGCCTGGCGAGCTCAACCTGATGACGGCCGGTCGCGGAATCAGTCACGCCGAGACCACACAGGTCGGTGCCACCGGCGCGCTGCGCGGGCTGCAGCTGTGGGTCGCGCTGCCCGCCCGGCACCGCGACACCGCGCCGGACTTCGCCCACCACGGCGACCTGCCGCGGACCGAGGGCGAGGGGCTCTCGGTGACCGTCCTGCTCGGCTCGGTCGCGGGCGCCATGTCGCCGGCCCGCACGTTCACGCCGATCGTCGGCGCCGAGGTCGTCCTCGCGCCCGGTGCGCACGTCGGGCTGCCGCTGGAGCGGGGGTTCGAGCACGCGCTGCTCGCGCTCTCCGACGACCTGGTGGTCGACGGCAGCCGGCTCGAGCGCGCCTCGCTGCAGCACCTCTCGCCCGGCCGGAGCCGGGTGCTGCTGACGGCCGGGCCGAACGGCGGGCGGGCGTTCCTGCTCGGCGGCGAGCCGTTCGACGAGGAGCTGCTGATGTGGTGGAACTTCGTGGCGCGCAGCCACGACGAGGTCGTCCAGTCGCGCGAGGAGTGGATGGCGGCGGTCGACGGCGCGTCGACGAGGTTCGGTCAGGTCAGCGGGTACGACGGCGGGGCGCTGCCTGCGCCGGCGCTGCCCAGCAGCAGGCTGCGCCCGCGCCGAAGCCGCTGAGCCTCGTCAGTGGTCGGCAGCGCTGCGCATGGCAGCGGCGACCTGATGCGCCGCGGGGTCGCTGCCCTGCTCCAGGCCCGTGACCGTGCCGGCCACGTCGTCGGCTGACCGGTTCTGGCTCAGCTTCCACTTCGCCTCGACCCGGGTGATCTCGACCTCGAGGCCGACGATCGCGCGCAGCTGGCCGGCGACGAACCGGGCGGGGGCGTCGTCGACCGACCAGGGCTCCTCCCGGCGGCCCTCGTGCTTGGCGGTCAACCGGCGTACCAAGGCCTCGACCCACGCCGGGTCGTCGTGCACGACCAGCCGGCCGTGGACGTGCGCGGTGACGTAGTTCCAGGTCGGGACCACCCGGCCGTGCTCGCGCTTGGTGGCGTACCAGGCCGGCGAGACGTAGGCGTCCGGGCCGCGGACGATGACCAGCGCCTCGCCCAGCGCGGGCAGCCGCCACTGGTCGTTGTTCCGGGCGACGTGCCCGAGCAGCCGGCCCCGGTCGCCTTCCGTCGCCGGCTCGTCGTAGACGAAGGGGAGCAGGGTCGCGACCAGACCGTCGGCGGTGCTGGTGACCAGGTCGGCGGCACCGTGGTTGCGCAGCAGGTCGCGGACGGACTCGTCGTCCGGCGGGGCGAAGTGCGCGGGCACGTACATGCTCGCCAGGGTAGGCCCGGGCCGATGCGGTCGAGCCAGCCAGCCGGGCCGGACACGGCATCCCGGCCCACGGCACGGCATCATCGGCTGCATGGCGACGCCGGCATCGTCCGGACACCGTTCGGGGCAGCCCGCGGCGGTGCGCCTGCTCGTCCTCGGCGCCTTCGCCGCGGAGGTGGGCGGCGAGCCCGTGACACCACCGCCCGCGGTGAACCGCAAGGCGCGGACGCTGCTCAAGCTGCTCGCCGTCGAGCGCGGCGCCATGGTGCCCACCGAGACGGCTGTCGAGGTGCTCTGGCCGGCGGGGGCTCCCGCCCGGCCGGCGGAGAACGTCGCCCCCCTGGTGAGCCGCCTGCGGTCGTGGCTCGGGCCATCGGCCGTGATCGGGTCCCGCCACGGCTACCGGCTGGGGGACGAGGTCGAGGTCGACGTGGCGGAGGCCTCGTCGCTGATCGCGCGGGCCGAGCAGGCCTACGCCGACGGGCGTGCTGGTGCGGCTCTGGTCGCCTCCGAGCAGGCCGGCCGACTACTCGCCCGCGGCCCTGTGCTCGAGGACGAGCCGGCCGCCGCCTGGGCGGAACCGGCCCGCCGCGACCGGGTGCTGCTCCAGCGCCGGGCCCGGCTGGTGCACGCGGCGGCCTCCATCGCGGCGGGCGAGCCCAGGCTGGCTGCAGCCACCGCGGAGGCGGGTGTTGCGGACGACCCCCTGGACGAGGAGATGACCCGGCTGCTGATGACCGCGCTGGTCGGTGCCGGTCAACCGGCGCGTGCGCTGGAGGCCTATGCCCGGCTGCGCGACGTGCTGGCCGACGACCTCGGAACCGGCCCGTCGACCGAGACCGAGGCAGTACACCTCGCGCTGCTGCGGGAGGAGCCGGTGCCGCACGTCGATGTCGGTCCCGCACCGGTCCCTGCCGTCGCCACGGACGGCGTCCTGGTCGAACGGGACGACGAGCTGGCCCGGCTGCGCAGCGCCTGGGCCGACGCCGCGACCGGGCATCCCTCGGTGCTGCTTGTCGTCGGCGAGGCGGGCATCGGAAAGACCAGCCTGGCCGAGGCGTTCGCGGCCGAGGTCGGCGCCGCCGGCGGGCGGGTGCTCCGCGCGCGGTGCTACGAGGCGGAACGATCGCTGTTCCTGCAACCGCTGGTCGACGCCGTGACACCTGTGCTCGCGGCCATGCCGCCGCACCGGCTGCGCGACTTGGTCGGCGATCACGTCGACGCGCTCACGGGTCTCGTGCCGGTCGCGGCCGCCGCCCTGGGCCCGCCGAGCTCCTCCGGTCATCGGCCGGAGGAGGCCCGCCGGCGCTCCTTCGAAGCGGTGCTGCACCTCCTCCGCAGCCTGGGTGCGGCCTCGCCCGTGCTGCTGCTGCTCGACGACCTGCACAACGCCGGTGCCACGACGGTCGAGGCGGTTCGCTACCTGGGGCGCCACAGCGGCGGGGCCCGGCTGCTCGTGGTCGCCACCGTCCGCAGCGAGGAGGGCAAGCCGGTCCTCACGGCCCTCGGCGACGTCGGAACCGTGGTCGAGCCG
>JAVEDA010000521.1 GCA_030841195.1 Actinomycetota bacterium
CGATGGCCGAGGCCCTGCCGCCGGACGGCCGGATCGTCACCTGCGACATCAGTGAGGAGCACCTGGCGATCGCGCGTCGGCACATCGCGGCCAGCCCGTACGCCGGGGTGATCGAGATCCGGTCCGGCCCGGCGCTGGAGACCATCGCGACCCTGCCGGGGCCGTTCGACCTCGTCTTCATCGACGCCGACAAGACCAGCTACGCGGCGTACTTCGAAGCCACCCTGGGCAAGCTGGCGCCCGACGGCGTGATCCTGGTGGACAACGTGCTCTGGAGCGGCCGGGTGCTCCGACCCTGCGGTCACCGAGCCGGACACCGCGGCCATCAAGGCGTTCAACGACCAGGTGCTCGCCGACGATCGGGTCGAGGTGGTGATGCTGACCGTGCGCGACGGCGTCAGCCTGATCCGGCGCCGTCGAGCAGGCCGAGCCGGCTGAGGTCGGCGCGCAGCCGGTCAGGGGCGGTGAAGGTCAGCGCAATGAAGCCGGCCGCGGCCGCTGCGGCCACGTTGGGCCGCGAGTCGTCGACGAAGACGGTGCGGGCCGGGGCGAGGTCGTAGCGGCTCCGCAGGAGGTCGAAGACGGCCGGGTCGGGCTTGGCGACGCCCTCGCGGCCGGACACCACGATGCCCTCGAACAGCGCGAGGAAGTCGAAGGTCGCCTCGGCGTGCGGGAACAGCTCGGCCGACCAGTTGGTCAGGGCCACCAGCCGGGTGCCGGTCGCGTGCAGCTCCTTGAGGATCGCCACGGTGCCCTCGACCGGGCCGTCCAGGCTCTCCGCGAACCGGGCCGGGTAGGCCGCCAGCAGCTCGCGTCGGTGCGGGAACAGCGCCGCGTGCTCCTCGACCGCCGGGCCCCAGGAGGCGCCGGCATCCTGCTCGTGGTTCCAGGCGTGGAAGCCGACCTCGTCGAGGAAGGCGTCGATCTCGTCCTCGGGCATCAGCTGCCGGTAGAGGTGGCGCGGGTCCCACCGGATCAGGACGCCGCCGAGGTCGAAGACGACGGCAGTGGGCGTCGGGCTGCTCACGCGATCTCCAGGGGGTCGACCTGCACCCGAACGCTGCCGGTCTCCTTGTGAGCGCTGCGGACGCCGGCGGCGGCCTTGAGCGCGGCCACCGTGGCCGGCCACCCGTCGCCCGGCGAGCGCACCAGGAACCGCTCCTGGTCCTCGCCGGCCACCACTGGCCCCAGCACCTCGGCGCCGGTCGGCAGCTCGGCCACCGCCAGGAAGCCGGCCAGCGCGTCGGCCGACCCGGTCAGGGACGCCATCCGGGCCTCAGGGGGGAGCCGGAGCGTCGCCCGCTCCGCGAGCTCGCGGTCGGCGAACCCGGCCTGGTCCCAGCGGACCAGCGCCTGGACCGCCGGGGTCGAGGCGTCCGCGACGACCACCACGGTTCCGCCGTCCGGGCCGGGACGGACCAGGGCTGCCGCTGCCGTCCAGCGGCGCAGGGTCTCCTCGGCCGCACGAAGGTCCGGCCGCGACAGCAGCGCCCAGCCGTCCAGCAGCAGGGCGGCGGCGTAGCCACCCTCGGCGACCGGCTCGGCCCCGGGCGTCGCGACCACCAGGGCCGGCTCCGGCCCGACCGTGGCGAGCACCTCGCCGCCGGAGCCGCTGGTGCGCACCCGTACCCGGGGAAAGGCGCGGCCCAGCTCCTCGGCGGTGCGCCGCGAGCCCACTGCGGTGGCCCGGAACCGGGTGCCGTCACAGCTCGGACAGCTCCAGGTGGCCGCGGGTGCCGCGCACCAGCGGCAGGCGGGCACCCCGCCACCGCCCGGGCTGCCGAGCGGGCCCCGGCACACCGGGCAGCGGGCCGGAGCCCGGCAGGTGGCGCAGGCCAGGCCCGGCAGGTAGCCGCCGCGCGGCACCTGCACCAGCACCGGGCCGTGCGCGAGGGCCTGGCTCGCGGTGCGCCAGCCGAGGGTCGGGAGCCGGGCGCTGCGAGCGCCGGCGTCGGCCGGGTGGTCGGAGTCGTCGCCGACCCGCACCGCAGGCGCGGCCTGTCGCACGGTGTCGCGACTCGCGGCCACCGGCCGGGCCCACCCCGACCGGACCAGGGCGGCGCCCTCCGCCGTGCGGGACAGGCCGCCGACGACGAGGCAGGCGCCCTCCCGGGTGGACCGCAGCGACAGCACCGACCGGACGTGCGGGTAGGGCGCCCGCGGCTCGGCGTGGAGGTCGTCGCCGTCGTCCCACACCACGGCCAGACCGAGGTCACGGACCGGCGCGAACATCGCCGCCCGGGTGCCGACGACGGCCCGGACGCTCCCGCGACGAACCTGCAGCCAGCGCCGGTAGCGCTCGGCCGGGCCGGGCTCGGCGGTCAGGACGACGTGCTGGTCGGCGCCGACCAGGTCGGTCAGCGCGGCGTCGACGCGCGCCACGTCCCGGTGGTCGGGCAGCACCACCAGGGCACCGCGCCCGGCGGCCAGGGCGGTGGTCACCAACCGGGCCACCTCGTCCGGCCAGGTGGGGCCCGGCAGCGCCGACCAGACGGCGCGCACGGTGGCGCCGGCATGAATCGCCTCGAGCAGGGCGGTGCCGTGGTCATAACGGGCCCACCCCGCCGGGGCGGGCCGATCAGGCGGCGCCGGCGGGCCGTCGCCCGGCGCCGCGGCTTCGACCCGGGCGTGCCGGGGCGGGACCGCGAGTCGCAGCACGTCGGCCAGCGTGCCGGCGTACCGGTCGGCGACGTCGCGGGCCAGCCGGACGATCTCGGGGGTCAGCACCGGCTCCGACGAGACCACCTTGGCCAGGAAGGCCAGCGCCCCGGCGTGCTCGCTCTCGGCGGCTCGCTCCACGACGTACCCGTCGACGAGCCTCCCGGCGAAGCGGACCCGCACCCGCACGCCGGGCTGCGCCTGCTCGGCCAGGTCTGCGGGCACCAGGTAGTCGAACAGGCGGTCGAGGTGCATCAGCTCGACGTCGACCGCGACCCGGGCCACCGGCAGCTCGGCAGCCTGCTCCGGGCGCGGCCGCGGCGGCCTGGCCCGGGAGGCGCGCACCGTGGACCGCAGCAGCGTCAGCTGCTCCGGCTCGGTCGCCTCGTGCGTGCTCACGTGCTCCACCCCACCACACGCCCGGGACACGACCCGTGCAACCGGAGCCCTACCGCGATCAACCTCACCCGACCGCGGTGAATTCAGCGCGGTCGACCACCAACGATCACGGAACCGTGATCATTTGGCGGTAGCGGCCGCCGTGGGTCAGGCGCTGGTGGCCGACTTCAGGGCGTCGACGCGGTCGGTGCGCTCCCAGGTGAAGTCGGGCAGCTCGCGGCCGAAGTGACCGTAGGCGGCCGTCTGGGCGTAGATCGGCCGCAGCAGGTCCAGGTCGCGGATGATCGCGGCCGGCCGCAGGTCGAACACGTCGGTCACCGCGGCCTGGATCTTCTCGGTCGGCACGGTCTCGGTGCCGAAGGTCTCGACGAACAGCCCGACCGGGTGCGCCTTGCCGATGGCGTAGGCGACCTGCACCTCGCAGCGGCGGGCCAGCCCGGCTGCGACCACGTTCTTGGCGACCCAGCGCATCGCGTAGGCGGCCGAGCGGTCCACCTTGGACGGGTCCTTGCCGGAGAACGCGCCGCCGCCGTGGCGGGCCATGCCGCCGTACGTGTCGACGATGATCTTGCGGCCGGTGAGGCCGGCGTCGCCCATCGGGCCGCCGATCTCGAACCGGCCGGTCGGGTTCACCAGCAGCCGGAA
>JAVEDA010000003.1 GCA_030841195.1 Actinomycetota bacterium
TGATCTTGACCTTGTCGCCCTGCTTGAGGAACCGGACCACGTGACCCTTCTTGGTCTCGTAGTCGTGCGGGTCGATCTTCGGCCGGAGCTTCATCTCCTTGATGACCGTGTTGACCTGGTTCTTGCGGGACTCGCGGGCCTTCTGCGCCGTCTCGTACTTGAACTTGCCGTAGTCCATGAGCTTGCAGACGGGCGGGCGGGCCATCGGCGCGACCTCGACGAGGTCAAGATCTGCTTCCTGGGCCAGCCGCAGCGCGTCGCCGATGGCGACGATGCCGACCTGCTCACCGTTCGGGCCGACAAGGCGTACCTCGTTGACGCGGATCCGCTCGTTGATCCTGGGCTCAGTGCTGATGGGGCCTCCTCGATATGCCTGAGTGCCTCCGGACACGAAAAAGGCTTCCGTGCCCGAAGCTCACGGAAGCCACAACGCCCAGCTGCGCCGGGAGCATCCCAGAGGATGCGCACGCCGCCCACCGGCCCACCCGAGGGCGGACCGACAGACCGGGACCCGACGGCCTGGTGGAGCGTCGGCCGATGCGGGTGGGAGGTGGACTCCGCTTGCACACCCGGGCGGCCACCAACTGCGGCAGTCACCCGGATGGGTCGCCTGCGAGGTTACCAGCACCCGGCGTACGGCGGGAAATGCGTCAGCGCGACGGCCAGGACCACGCCGGCCGCCCGAACCGGGTCTGACCCTCGACGGCCGTCTGGCCGAGATCCTTCCGCAGGACGGTCGCGGTCAGCTCGCGGCCGCCCTGCTCGCCGGCGGCGGCGAGCGCGGCGAGCAGCGGGGCCGAGTGGGTGACGACCACCACCTGGGTGCGGGCGGACGTCGCGACGACCAGACGGCCGAGAGCCGGCAGGAGGTCGGGATGCAGGCTCGACTCCGGCTCGTTGACGACCATCAGCTCGGGCGGCCGCGGGGTCAGCAGGGCGGTCAGGAGCAGCAGGAACCGCAAGGTGCCGTCGGACAGCTCGGCCGCGGACAGCGGCCGCAGCATGCCGGGCTGGCGCAGCGCGAGGGAGAAGACGCCCTCGTGGGTGCGGATCTCGACCGTGCTCCCCGGGAACGCGAGGTCCAGGACCTCGTGCAACGTCTCGCGGTCGCCGACCTCGAGGATGGTCTGCCAGGCCGCGGCCAGGTCGGAGCCGTCGTGGCCCAGAACCGGCGTCCGGGTGCCGATCGAAGGCCGGCGGGCCGGGGCGTCGGGGTCGGTCCGGAAGTGGTCGTAGAACCGCCAGCTGCGGATCCGCTCCCGCAGCGCAAGCACCTCGGGCGCGTTCGCCGGGTCGCTGAGCTCGCTCAGCATGCTGTCGAACGGCTGCAGCCGGTGGCCCGAGACCTGCCACGCTCCCTGGTCGTCACGTACTCGCACGACTGCGCCGCGCCGGTCGGTGAGCATCGCGGCCGGCCGCGCCATCGGCCCGCTCCAGGTGGTCTCGCGCTTGATCTCGGGATCGAGGTCGAACGCGGACGTTCGGCGTCCGGGGGGAGCCAGACCGGGCACCGGGAGCCCGAGGTCCAGGGCGTAGCCGAAGTCGTCGGAGGCGAAGCCCAGGCGCAGGCTGACCGGGCCAGTACGCCGGGTCCCCTGGACCGGGTCCTCGCCGCTGAGCATCCGCGGGCTGACCTTCTCCGGGCCCGCCCACAGGGTGGAGGGCAGGCCGCCCTCGCGAGCCAGGGCGGCGACCGCGCCGTTGCGCGAGGCCTCGGCGAGCAGCCGGAGCGCCCGGTAGAGGTTGGACTTGCCGCTGCCGTTGGGCCCGGTCACGGCGGTCAGCGAGCCGAGCGGCAGGACGACGTCCCGCAGCGACCGGTAGCCCTCGACGGCCAGCGTGGTCAGCACGGCGGGCCGGCCCGGTCCGGGCCTGCCGTGACGGCGACGTCGAGGCCGCGGACGCCGCCGCGCAGGACGGGCAAGGCCGCCACCGCCGTCCCGATCCGGGCCGCTAGAGCGGCCCGGTCGGCGTCCGGGTCGACCAGGACGGTCAGGCGCGCGTCCCTCCCGGCGCACGGCGCGAGGTTTGCCGATCGCGCGGCCGGCTCACCCTCCAGGACCTCTGCCACCGCGGCCGCCACTTCGGGGTCGTCCCAGACGGGGCGGGCTGCGCGGGCCTCGGCCAGAGCCCGGAGCTCGGGCAGGGGCAGGGTCACGGTGAGCGGTCCGGCCAGGTCGAGCACCAGGGCCTCGGCGTCCTCGGCCAGCGCCACCTGCGCGGCCCGCGGCCCGGCGACCGGCACCGGCCGCGCGGCGGCGTCCCACCGGGCCAGGGCGGCGAGGTCGGTGAAGACCGGCAGGGCCCGCGCCCCTTCGGGGTCCACCAGCACGGGGACAGTGATGTCAGCGGTCTTGTCGTGCACCAGCCCGCCGGCGGTCGTCCCGGTCTCACCCAGGAGCGCCACTACTGGGGCCAGCACCCGGGCTCGGTGCAGCGCGGCGAGCACCGCGGGCAGCCGGGCCGGGTCGGCGGCGTGGGCCGCGACGGCCGCGACCAGCTCGGCGTCGGCGCCGCCGTCGTCGAAGGCGTACCCCGGGTCGGGGATCGACCTGCTGCCGGCGTCGCTGG
>JAVEDA010000013.1 GCA_030841195.1 Actinomycetota bacterium
ACGATCGGGTAGGCCTCGAACGACCGCCAGGCGTAGATGACCTCGTCGCCCTCGCCGGCGCTGGCCTGCACCAGCTGCTGCAGCACACCCACCGACCCGGTGCCGGTGGCGACGTGCGACGCCGGGACCTCGAACCGCTCGGCGATCGCCGCGGTGAGCCCGGTCGCGAACATGTCGGGGTAGCGGTTGAACGACTCCGTCTCGGCGCGCACGGTCGCCAGCACCGACGGCAACGGCGGGTACGGGTTCTCGTTGGACGAGAGCTTGTACGCCGGTCGGCCGGACTGGGCGGTGGCGGGGCGGCCCGGCTTGTACGACGGGATGCCGTCGAGCGCGGAGCGCAGGCGAGGAGTGCTGTCGGGCCGGTCGGTGCTCACCCCTGCACCTTAGGGACGGCGCGCGGTCCGCTCCACCGGCAGTGCCATCAGGCACTGCGTCGGGTCCTCGTGGTAGCGCGCGACCAGCTCGGCGGTGGCGCGGTCCAGCCGGCGGTGCAAGGCCTCGCGATAGGACGACAGGACGCTCTCCGCGGAGGCCAGCTTGCCGAACAGCTCGGCCCGGGTCGCGTCGTCGCCCCGGTCCACGACGGTGGCCCAGAGGTCAGGGAGGTGCGGCAGGATCGGCATGCCGCCGTCCGGGTGCAGGGTCAGGATGACCTGGCGGCCCTTGGTGCCCCGGACCTCGGTGAGGGTGTCGGTGAGCGCCTGGCGGTCGCCGGGCTCGCTGTTGGCGCGCAGCAGGTCACGACGCGCCTGCAGCAGCCGGCGCCAGTACGAGGCCCGCAGCTCCTCGCCGAGCAGCGTCCGCCGGTAGATGCGCAGCCGCTTGAGGTCCATGTGCGCGAGCTCCGCGCAGCGCTCCGGCGCAGCGGTGCGCGCACGGGACGTCGGGGCGCCGGCCGAAGCCTGCGACCCGCCCGTCTCGGCCAGTTGTCCCACCATGGTCACGAGAACTGCATCGTCGTGAACCGCCGCCGCCTTGATCTCTCTCACCCCTGCGGAGTAGACGCTCGGCCCCGTCCGCCGGGTGACTGCAGGTCAGCGGGTTGCGAGCACCTCGCCGTGCACGAGCACCAGCCACCCGTCCGGGTGCGCGCCCCACTCCCGCCAGGCGTCGGCGATCCGGCCGAGGTCGGCATCGGTAGCGAGCCCTCGGTCCCGTGCCTGCACCGCGAAGTCGGACGCCGTGGCCCGAGCAGCCCAGCTCTGCGACCACCAGTCCCGGTCGGCCGGCGAGGCGAAGCACCAGACCGAGGCGCCGGCCGTCACGTCGGTGAACCCGGCGGCGTTTGCCCAAGCAAGCAACCGCCGGCCGGCGTCGGGCTCGGCCCCGTTGGACCGGGCGACCTGGTGGTAGAGGTCGAGCCACTCGTCCAGCCCAGGCAACCGGGGCCACCAGGTGAACGCGCCGTAGTCGGCGTCCCGGGCCGCAACCAAGCCGCCCGGGCGGGTGACCCGCCGCATCTCGGCAAGCGCCGCCACCGGGTCGGTGAGGTGCTGGAGCACCTGGTGCGCGTGGGTGACGTCGAACTCGCCGTCGGCGTGCTCGAGGGCATAGACATCCCCGAGCCGTACGTCGGCACCGGGCGCAGCAGTCCTGGCCTCCGCGAGCACGTCGGCCGAGCGGTCGATCGCGACCACCCGGCCCGGCGCCACGGCGGCCACCAGGTCAGCCGTGATGGTGCCGGGTCCGCAGCCGACGTCGAGGAGACTGTCGCCCGGGTGCAGGTGCGGCAGCAGGTAACCGGCGGAGTTGGCGGCGGTCCGCCACCGGTGCGACCGCAGCACGCTGTCGTGGTGGCCGTGGGTGTAGACGTCCTCAGGCATCAGTCATGGACTGTAGGGGTCGATGGGTCACTGGCCGGGTTACCGTTCAGCGTGATCGACGTCCGTGCCGTGATGACCGGCCTGCGCCAGACGGATCCGCAGGACGTCCCGGACCTGCTGGAGCGCGTCGCCCGGCCGGTCGGCTCCGATGTCACGCTCTACCTGGTCGACTTCCAGCAGGTGGTGCTGCAGGCCATGCCCAGCGTCCTCGCCCCGAAGGTCGTGGCCGAGGAGAACGTCGCCACCAGCCTGGCCGGACGAGCCTTCACGACTGCCGCCCCTGTCACGGCCGAGCGGACCGACGGGGTCCGGGTCTGGGTGCCGGTGCACGAGCACTCGATGCGCACCGGCGTCCTCGCCGTCACTGTCCCCGTGGCGGACGAAGGGACCATCGCGCACTGCGCCGCTCTCGGTGACCTGGCGGGCCTCCTGGTCGGCGGGGCCAGTCGCTACACCGACCTGATGCACGTGCGCCGCCGGGGGAGGGGCATGTCACTGGCGGCGTCCATGCAATGGGACCTGTTGCCGCCGCTGACCCTGCGGTCGGCCCAGTCCGTGGTGACGGGTCTGCTGGAACCGGCGTACGAGGTGGCGGGTGACGCGTTCGACTACGCCCTCAACGGGGACCGGCTGGACGTGGGCCTGTTCGACGGGATGGGCCACGGCATCGGCTCCAGCATGTTGACCAACCTGGCGGTGGGCGCCTACCGGCACGCCCGCCGGGACGGGCAGGACGTGCCCGCGATGCACCGGGCGGTCGACGAGGCGGTGGCCGAGCAGTACGACGGCGACGCGTTCGTGACCGGGGTCTTCGCGCGGCTGCAGCTCGACACCGGCGCGCTGACGTGGACCAACGCGGGACACCCGGTGCCGCTGCTGCTGCGGCACCGGCGGGTCGTGGGCCCGTTGCCGTGCGAGCCGTCGCCGCCGTTCGGGTTGGCGGGGGTCGTGCCACCGGTGCAGGTCGAGGCGCTGGAGCCCGGTGACACCGTGCTGCTCTACACCGACGGCGTCACCGACGCGCGTACGTCGGGTGGCGGCGAGCTCGGACTGGAGCGGCTGGTCGACCTGCTCGAGCGGGAGGCGGCGGCCGAGACCCCGCCGGAGGAGACGTTGCGCCGGCTGATCCGCAGCACCCTGGAGTTCCAGGGCGGCGAGCTACGCGACGACGCGACCCTGGTGCTGCTGCAGTGGTCCGGTCCGGTTGCGCCGAGGGAGCCGGTCGAGTTGCCGCAGCAGAGCGGGTCCGGCTGACTCAGCTCGCCTCCATGGCCGCGACGATCGCGTCGGTGGCGGCGGGTGCGACGAGGACGCCGAGGTGGTCGGCGTCGGGCACCTCGACCAGGTGAGTGTCGACGCCTGTGGCGCGCAGAGCCTTCGCGAAGTCCCGGGCCACCGCGGGGGCAACGGTCGTGTCCCCGGTGCCGTGGACGACGGTGACAGGGACCTGGTTCTGCGTCTTCGTCGCTAGGGCGAACGGGTCGGACTGAGCCCATCGCTGCGGGCGCTGGGCCCGGCTGCCGTCGAAGAATCCGCGCAGGAACTCCTGCCGGCCGGGTCCCCGCTCTGTGAGGTCGACGGCACCAGCGAGGGTGACCAGGGCGTCCGGCCGCAGCGAGCCGCTGGTGGGGTTGCAGGTGCCGGGGGCCGGCGTGACCTCGGCCGGTGACAGGGCGACCACCGCGCTCGCCCAGCCGCCGAGCGAGTGGCCGACCAGGACCACCAAGTCCGGGTCGCCGCCGTAGTCCGGCCCGATGGCGCGAGCCACGCCGACCGCGCACGCGATGTCCTGGAACGACGTCGGCCAGCCGCCGCCCTGGTCCGCGTCCTGCCGCCACACGGGGTTGATGACCACGGCGTCGTGCACGGCGACGGGGAACCCGGCGTCCATGACGTAGCCCTGGTTGGTCAACGGGTTGGGCCCGCCGGAGACGAGCAACACGATCGGTCGGGTGCCCGGCGCTGTCGGCGCGAGCACGTCCATCGTGAGCTGACAGGTGGTGCCGACGTCGTCGCAGGCGACCTCGGGTGTGAACGGCACTCCCGTCCAGCTCGCCAGCTCGGCCGTCGAGCAGACGTCGCCGCGGCAGGTGTCGACCGGGAGCACCTCGTCCGGCGCTGGTGTGCCACTGCTGCCGGCCGGGCTAGGCGTCGTGGTCGGCGACGCAGTGCTGCTCTCGTTCGCGGCCGGACTAGATGTGGCGTCGGTCGATCCGCCGCTGCAGGCGGCCAGGGAGGCGCTCGCCAGGACGCCCACGAGCATGCAGGCGACTCTGCGGCGGCAAGTCATGCCCTGATCAGACCACGGTCACGGTCGCGCGATAGCAACAATCTGGCGGCAGTTCGGCGTCGTCAGCTCTGCGCCATGTCGACGAAGCGGGAGTAGTGCCCCTGGAACGCGACGGTGATGGTGGCGGTCGGCCCGTTGCGGTGCTTGGCCACGATGAAGTCCGCCTCGCCGGCCCTCGGAGACTCCCGCTCGTAGAGCTCCTCGCGGTGCAGCAGCACCACCATGTCCGCATCCTGCTCGATGCTCCCACTTTCGCGAAGGTCGGACATCTGCGGCTTCTTGTCGGTGCGCTGCTCGGAACCACGGTTGAGCTGCGAGATGGCGATGACCGGCACCTCGAGCTCCTTGGCCAGCAGCTTGATGGCCCGGGAGAACTCGGAGACCTCCTGCTGGCGGCTCTCGACCCGCTTGCCGCTGGACATCAGCTGCAGGTAGTCGATGATCACGAGCTTGAGGTCGTGCCGCTGCTTCAACCGACGGCACTTGGCCCGGATCTCCATCATCGACATGTTCGGGGAGTCGTCGATGAACAGCGGGGCGTTGGAGACCTCGCCCATCCGCCGGGCCAGCCGGGTCCAGTCGTCGTCGGTCAGCCGCCCGGTGCGCATGTGGTGCAGCGGCACCCTCGCCTCGGCCGACAGCAGTCGCATGGTGATCTCGTTGCGACTCATCTCCAGCGAGAAGATGCAGGTCGCCATGTTGTTCTTGATGGCCGACGACCGGGCGATGTCCAGACCCAGCGTCGAGTTGTGGGTCGGCACCATCGAGCGGCCGGCCAGGTAGAGGTGGTCGGCGTTGTCGACCTCGACGCAGCGCACCGGGACGCTCGGCACCCGACGTACGTCGACGATGACCCGGCTCGCGTCGTCCTCGCGCTGGCCCCGCAGCTCCTTGTGCGCCAGCCGCTTGCTCTCGACCCGGAACACGTCGTCGTCGGCGCAGAACGACAGCGCCGTGGTCTCGGTGGAAACGGTCGCCGAGCACTGGTAGCCGAGACCCACCACGAGGTCGTGCAGGTCTGCGGCCAAGTTGGACGGCAGCATCGGCAGCCGGATGCAGCCGCGCGCGGAGACCGAGCCGGCCCGGTCCAGCACCCCGGCCAGCAGGTCGCGACGCCGGCCCTCCGAACCGCGCAGCAGCGCGATCGGCAGTCGATCGCCGGCCCGGTGCAGCTGCTCGGCGTCCGGTGACATCGCCGTCGGCACGCCGCCGACCCGCATCACGAGCTCTTCGTCGGCCGCGGCCGTCGACCAGGGCTCGACTGCCGCTGCACCCCAGGCATAGGCGTCGACAGCCACCTCGGCGTCGGCGAGCTGCAGGGGAGTCGTGGTGCGGACCCGGTGGTTGGGCCGCAGCTCGTGACCGGCGCCGGCCCAGAGCGTCGCAGCGATCTGGCGGGTGGTCCGGACGGCTGCTCCGGCCACCGCCGTCTCGGTCCGCCAGCCGTGCTCGGCGTCGGCCACGATGACGGTGCCGTCCGCGAACTCGACCTCGAAGCAGGGCCGGCCGGTCATGACCTCGGTGGCTGCCACCACCGTCGTCGGGCGGCCGTCGGCCCCCATCAGCCCGTCGCCGACGGCGACCTCGGCCATCGTCGTCCAGCCCGTGGGCGTGACAAGGGCGGTGTCCAGCGCGAGCGCCTTTCCGACTGCCGGTCGCGCGGCCAGGACGATCATCTGGCCCGGGTGCAGCCCGTTGGTCAGCTCGTCGAAGTCGGCGAACCCGGTGGGCACCCCGACCATCTCGCCGCCGCGGGAGCCGATCGCCTCGATCTCGTCGAGCGCGCCCTCCATGATCGCGGACAGCGGCAGGTAGTCCTCGGAGGTACGCCGGTCGGTGACGTTGTAGACCTCGACCTGGGCGGCGTCGACGATGTCGTCGGCGTCGCCGTCACCGGTGTAGCCGAGCTGGACGATCTTGGTGCCGGCCTCGATCAGCCGCCGCAGGATCGCGGTCTCGCGCACGATCCGCGCGTAGTAGCCCGCGTTCGCGGCCGTGGGCACCGACTGAAGCAGGGTGTGGATGTAGGGCGCGCCGCCGACCCGGCCCAGCTCGCCCCGCTTCTGCAGCTCGGCCGAGACCGTCACCGCGTCGGCCGGCTCGCCCCGGCCGTACAGGTCGAGCACGGCCTCGTAGACCAGCTCGTGCGCCGGCCGGTAGAAGTCGTGCCCGCGGACGACCTCGACGACGTCGGCGATCGCGTCCTTGGACAGCAGCATGCCGCCCAGGACCGACTGCTCGGCCGCGAGGTCCTGCGGCGGCGTCCGGCCCAGCTCGCCCGTCGACGGGACGCTGCTGGGGAACTCCGTCACACTCACAGCCGCACACTCCTCTCGGGCCCCGGTGGACCTGCTCGCGGCCATCAACCCACGGACCGTGGACACAACCTCTCGCAGGACGGCGTGACGGTACGGGCCTGGGCGGAACTGTCCGAATCGGCCTGTGGACTACCTGTGGACGAACAGGTCAGAAGGTGGGGATCCCGGGCTGAAGTCCGTGGTTCCCCTGTGGACAAGCCTGTGCACGACCCGCCCGGGCGACCGCTGCCCAGGCCCGTCGCGTGCACCGTTCCTGTCCACCCCCTGTGGACCGGAGAAAGTTTCCGGTGCTGTCTACGATGTGGACCTGTGCGGCCGACATCTGGACCCCGGGCGGCCCGAGCTACCCACGATCGGGAGATCCTCCGGCTGGCCGTGCCGGCCTTCGGTGCTCTCGTGGCCGAGCCGCTGTTCCTGCTGGCCGACTCCGCCATCGTCGGGCACCTGGGCACCCCGCAGCTCGCCGGCCTCGGCGTGGCCGGCGCGCTGCTCGCGACCTCGGTCTCGGTCTGCGTCTTCCTCGCCTACGGCACCACCGCCGCCGTCGCGCGGCGGGTCGGCGCCGGCGACCTGCGCGCGGCCATCGCCCAGGGTGTCGACGGGGTCTGGCTGGCTCTCGGCCTCGGCTGCCTGCTCGCCGTGGTCCTCGCGGCGACCGCCGGGCCGTTGGTGGACGCGTTCGGCACGTCCGACGCCGCCACGCCGTACGCCCTGACCTACTTACGGGTGTCGGCCCTCGGGCTCCCGGCGATGCTCGCCGTCCTCGCCGCCACCGGCGTGCTGCGCGGGCTGCAGGACACCCGCACCCCGCTGGTCGTCGCCGCCATCGGCGCCGTCGCGAACATCGCCCTGAACCTCGTTCTCGTCTATCCCGCCGGCCTCGGCATCGCCGGCTCGGCGCTCGGCACGGTGCTGGCCCAGGTCGGCATGGCCGCCGCCTTCCTCACCGTCGTGGTCCGCGGCGCCAGGCGCGAGCACGCGTCGCTGCGACCGGACCTGCCCGGCATCCGGGGGGCGGCGCGGGCCGGCGTACCCCTCATCGTCCGCACCGTGACGCTGCGTGCCGCTCTGCTGCTCGCCACGTACGTCGCCGCGGCGGCGGGCACGGTCGCGATCGCGGCGCACCAGGTGGCCTTCACCATCTGGCTGTTCCTGTCGCTGATGCTGGACGCCGTGGCGATCGCCGGACAGGCGATCGTCGGCCGCTACCTCGGGGCCGCCGACGTCGACGGAACCCGGGCGGCCACCCGACGGATGGTCGAGTGGGGCATCGGCTCCGGCATCGTCCTTGGGGTCATCCTGCTCGCGATGCGGGCCGCCTTCATCCCGCTGTTCACCGAGGACCCGGCGGTGCGCGAGCTGCTCGGCAGCGTGCTCGTGGTGGCGGCCGTGGCCCAACCGGTCTGCGGGGTCGTGTTCGCCCTCGACGGGGTGCTGATCGGTGCCGGCGACGGCCGCTACCTCGCGCTGGCAGGGCTCGTCACCCTGGCCTGCTTCGCCCCGCTGGCGCTGCTGGTGCTCGCAACCGATGGCGGCCTGGTCTGGCTGTGGTGGGCGTTCAACGCGTTCATGCTGGCCCGACTGGTCACCCTCGTGACCCGGTGGCGCGGCGAGGCGTGGCTGGTGACCGGCGCGGCGCTGCCCCGGCGTACGCCCTCGTAGTCACGCGGCTGACGGCACGGTGTCTCACCACCACCCGTCGCGCCGCTGCCGAACCCACAGCGTGCAGCCCTGCGTCGACCCGGCACGCACACCACGGCAGGCAGGCAGCTGCTCCGGCCACTCCAGGTCGTCGGCGTAGGTGACACCGTCCTCGACGTACTCCCGCGACGGGGTCCACAGCTCGTGCGCCGGCTCGTAGCCGTTGAGGAAGATCTCACAGTCGCAGTAGCCGCCCCTCCGGCCCAGCCGAGCCTCCATTGCCGTCGCCCGGGGTGCGCGCAGGTCCCGGTAGCGGACCGCCCAGCGCAGGCCGGTGCAGCCGTACTCGAGCATCCGGTGGACGTAGCAGAGCAGGCACTCGCCGTCGTGCGGGTCGGTGAGCGCGGTCGCCAGGATCCGCAGCTCGCGTTCAGTCTCGGTGACCAGTGATTCCGTGTCCATGACGGGATCGGAGCACGAGGGCCGGACACATCACCGTCACGAACTAGCGCGGGGTCACTCGCCGGTCGCCCCGTCGATCGCCTCCCGCAGCAGGTCGGCGTGCCCGTTGTGCCGGGCGTACTCCTCGATCATGTGCAGGACGAGGGCCCGGATGTCGACCGCCACCCCGGTCCCGTCGCTGCGCCGCAGCTCGAAGGTGTCGTCGTAGCCGTGGCTCGCCAGCACCGTCCTGGCTGCCTCGACCTCGCTGGCGTAGGTGGCGAAGTCGGCCTCGGCGCCGGCCGGGTCCAGGTCGTCGAAGTCGCCGTCCGGGCTCACGTCGCTCCAGTAGAGGCTGCCGACCTCCTCGCCGGCGACCCGCCGCCGGAACCAGTTGCGCTCGACGTCGGCCATGTGGCGCACCAGGCCGAGCAGCGACATGGTCGACGTCGGCACGGTGCGGGCGGCGAGCTGCTCACCGGTCAGCCCGCCGCACTTCCACAACAGAGTGGCCCGGTGGTGGTCCAGCAAGGTCTCCATCGCTACCCGCTCCGGGGCGACGTTGGGCGCTTCGGGCCGGTCGACTACGGGTGCGGTCCAGCTGCTCTCGGTCATGTCCGCCGACGCTAGCGGCAGGTCACGACAGCGGGCTCGGGGCCGGCCTGACTGGTCGCTCTCGCCTCCACTTTGCGAGGTCAGTCGGCACCTTGCGAGGCACCTG
The DNA here is from genome assembly GCA_030841195.1 of Actinomycetota bacterium. Classification (GTDB taxonomy): domain Bacteria; phylum Actinomycetota; class Actinomycetes; order JACCUZ01; family JACCUZ01; genus JAVEDA01. The sequence continues at coordinate 9,238 of JAVEDA010000013.1, forward strand.
CGCCTGGCAAGGTGCCGACACGCATGCCATACGTGGTCGACGGGCGGGCTCAGAAACCCCATTGGCCGGTATGTCGGGGGGTGGACGCGCGACGGCCCGGCGACCCCCTGCGGGGCGGCCGGGCCGTCGTACGGCGTGGAACGGGTCAGGCCGCGGGGACGACCTCGACGGACAGCGTGGCGGTGACCTCGGGGTGCACCCGGACGGTCACCTGGTGGGCGCCGACGGTCTTGATCGGCTGGCCGATCTCGATCCGGCGCTTGTCCACGGCCGGGCCGCCGGCCTTGGCGACGGCCTCGACGATGTCGGAGACCGTGACGGCGCCGAACAGGCGACCCGTCTCGCCGGCCCGGACCGGGAGCTTGATCGAGAGCGACTCGAGCTTGCCCTTGACCTCGCCGGCCTGGCCGAGGTCACGGACGTCGCGGACCTCGCGGCCGCGCTGGATCGAGGAGACCTGCTTCTCGCCGCCACGGGTCCAGCGGATGGCCGCGCCGCGGGGCATCAGGTAGTTGCGGCCGTAGCCGTCCTTGACCTCGACGACGTCGCCGGGGCCGCCGAGACCGGCGACCTCCTGGGTGAGGATGAGCTTCATGGTCGTCGCCCCCCTCTAGCGCGCGGTGCTGGTGTAGGGCAGCAGCGCCATCTCACGGCTGTTCTTCACGGCCGTGGCGACGTCGCGCTGGTGCTGGGTGCAGTTGCCGGTCACCCGGCGGGCCCGGATCTTGCCACGGTCGGAGATGAACTTCCGCAGCAGGCCGGTGTCCTTGTAGTCGATGTAGGTCGCCTTGTCCTTGCAGAACTGGCAGACCTTCTTCTTGATCTTGCGGGGCGGTGGCTTGGCCATCGTGGTGCTCC
>JAVEDA010000053.1 GCA_030841195.1 Actinomycetota bacterium
CATCAAGGCCGTCGCGCCGGTGGTCAGCAGTGCGCAGACCCTGACGTCGGGGTCGACCACCTGGACCACCGGCGTGGAGGGAACGACCCCTGCGTGGCAGTCGGTGCGGTCCCGGACGCTGTCCTCCGGCCGGTTCTTCAGCCGGGCCGAGCTCGACGACGCGGCGCCGGTGGTGGTGCTCGGCCCCGACACGGCGGCCGAGCTGGGCCTGCAGGCCGCAGTCGGCCGGCAGGTCACCATCGGGGGCACCCAGATGACCGTGGTGGGCGTCCTCGCGCCGGTGGGCTCGTCGTCGTCCAGCACGAACCAGGACGACGTGGCGGTCGTTCCCGCGACCACGGCGTCGATCCGGCTCGCGAGCGGCGCGAGCCGCACGTCGGTGTCGACCATCTACCTCGAGGCGCGGTCCACCGCAGTGCTGTCCGCGGCCTACCAGGAGGCGCAGGCAGCGCTGCTCAGCCTGCACGGCGTCACCGCGCAGTCGGCGGACTTCACGATCTCCAGCCAGCAGTCGCTGCTGGAGACGGCGACCTCCGCCGACCGCACCCTCACCATCCTGCTCGGCGGCATCGCCGCGATCTCGCTGCTGGTCGGTGGCATCGGCGTGATGAACATCATGCTGGTGTCGGTCACCGAGCGGGTCCGTGAGATCGGCCTTCGCAAGGCGTTGGGGGCGACGCCGTCCGCCGTACGCCGGCAGTTCCTGGTCGAGGCTTCGGTGCTCGGTCTCGCCGGCGGTGTCGTCGGTGTCCTGCTCGGCGTGGTCGGCGCCGCCGTGCTGCCGACGCTGATCGATCAACCGGTGACGTTGTCGCCGCCGGCCCTCGCGGGTGCGGTCCTCGTCGCCCTGGTCATCGGGATCGGCTTCGGCACCTACCCAGCCGGACGGGCCGCGCGGCTCGCCCCTATCGATGCTCTGCGCAGCGAGTGAGCGCGTCAATGACTGCTACCGAGAGAGAGATCCCCATGCCCTCGTCGCCCGTCCGTCGCCCGGTCCGGGTCCCGCGACGCGCTGCCGGTGCGGCTCTCCTCCTGGTCGCCCTCGCCGGGTGCAGCAGCCCGTCGGGTGCCGTCACGTCTACGGACGCACCGGCGCCGACCGCCGCCGCGGGTGCCCAGGGCCGACAGGGCGCCGGCGGCGTCCTGCCCGGAGCCCGTGGCCTGGTCGCCGCGATCTCCGGCAGCACCATGCAGGTGCAGTCGCCGCAGAACGGCCAGGTGGCGGTCACCTGGACACCGAGCACCCGGTTCACCCGCACGGTCGCAGCCGATGCGACCGTCGCGAAGGTCGGCAGCTGCGTCACCGTGCGCCCCGTCGCAACCGGCGCCACGGCCGCCCCGGCAGCACCGGCGACGGCCGTCACCGCCGAGTCGGTCGAGGTGACCGCCGCGGTCGACGGGTCCTGCGCCCAGGTCCGCGCCGGCGGTCCCGGCGCTCCGGGCGGTCGTCCGTCGGGAGCACCCAGCACCTTGCCCACCGGTGCCCCGCCCGGGGGACGCGGACCTGGTGCCGGCGGCCTCGGTGGGCAGCGTCCGGTGGCGGGCCGCGTCACGGTCGTCACCGGCGGGACGTTGACCGTCGCCGCGGTGGCGTTCGGCCCCGGCGCCGGATCCACGGCGACCCCCTCGACCGCACCCGTCACCGTCAGCACGACGTCGGCGACCACGTGGACCCGCACGGTGCCCGGTGCTGCGGGCGATCTTGCCGTCGGGCAGTGCGTGACCGCTCTGGGCACACCCGACGACACCGGTGCGGTGACCGCGTCGGCGGTCGCGAGCCGACCGGCGACGAACGGGCAGTGCGACGACGGCTTCACTCGTGGCCCGAGGGGGTCGTCATGACCGCCGGTCGTGCTTCGGTCGTACGCCGCTGGGCGTCGGGCCGTGGAGTCGCTGCTCTCCTCGGCACCGTCCTCCTGCTCGCCGGCGCCCTCGCCACCTGGGCAGCGACCGGCTCGTCGGCGGCGGCGTCGTACCGGACGGCCGTCGTGAGCCGGGCCGACGTGCAGCAGTCGCTGAACGCGACCGGCACGGTCACCCGGGTCGGAGAACGCTCCCTCGCCTTCGGCGCCGCGGGCACGGTCGGCACCGTCCGGGTGACGGTCGGCGACCGGGTGCAGGCAGGCCAGGTAGTGGCGACCCTCGAGCGCTCCGCCCTCAAGGCTGCGGTCACCAAGGCGCGGGCAGCCCTGGCCCGGGCCCGGGCGGTTCTGGCGGCCGACCGGGTCACCCAGTCAGCGGCCGTTGCCGCGGCCAGCACCCCGGCAACGACACCGACCCCGACCCCGACTCCAACCCCGACCTCCGGTGCGGGCGACCGGGGCCAGCCGACGACCCCGGCGACCTCGACCGAAACGGTGGCCGCCGCGCAGGCAGCCCTGCTCGTCGCGGTCCGGGCCGCGGACCAGGCCGTCCAGGTCGCCGCGGCCGCGCTGGCCGCCCAGGCGACGACCTGCGGCGCGGTGTCCGCGCCGGCTCCAGCGACGCAAGGGGATGCCCCGGCCGCCGCGGACCCGGTCGCGGCCTGCCGGACCGCCCTCGACACGGTGCAGGCGGCGCAGGTCACGGTCTCGCACGCGCAGGACGCCGCCCAGCGCGCGATCGACCACCTGGCCTCGGTGCTAGCTGCCACCACGAGGGCCACGCCGGCGGCGACTCCGACTCCGACGGCCAGCCCGAGCGCGCCGAGCGCAGCCACCTCCACCTCGTCCGGGTCGTCGTCGGGGACGCGCCCCGCGGCCACGTCCGCCACCGTGACGGCGGCAACCCTCGCCCGGGACCAGTCGACGATCGACAGCTCGCGCGCCGCGCTGATCCGGGCGACCACGTCCTTGGCGGCGTCGACCCTCACGACATCCGTCTCCGGAACTGTCGCCGCTGTCACGGTCGCTCCCGGGGACCAGGTGTCCGCCACCGGATCGGGTCAGGTGGTCGTGCTGAGCGACGACGGGCAGGCGGCCGTGACGGTCGACGTCGATCAGAGCGACATCCGTTCGGTCAAGCTCGGCCAGGACGCCCGGGTCACCCCTGACGGGGGG